>NZ_CALWMU010000028.1:0-42474 GCF_944382095.1 Candidatus Acetatifactor stercoripullorum | reverse complement strand
GAGACTTATATGAAATTGAATTGGTAACTATCACTTTTGGCTTCGAGTTGATTGGTTGAGCACAACCTTAGGAGGCGATCGCTCTATCCAACTGAGCTACGAGGACATTTATGAAAACCTGCTGATAAGCAGGAATCCAAACTTATTCAATTTTCCTCCGGCCCGCTACAAATCCTCCGGAAAATTAATTCTCCCCTGCAGCCAGATAATTCCCTTGAACCGTCTGCCAACCTGGGGTTCCCCAAACAAGTCTATTATATTAATACAAACGTCAAATGTCAATTCATTACAGCAAATTCTTAAAATATAAATTTTTTCCCCGGTGACATCATTGGCAGCCTCCTGCATGGAAACAATCTCTCCCAATATGGAATATTGATCGCATTCCACCCCATAGGGCATAAAATAGGTATCTACCAGGCTGAATACATCTTCCTTCTGAATCTTGCGGGAAATGGTGGTGTACATGTCCATGTCCTCCAGGGTCAGAGTCTCAATAGCGTCCTCATCTCCCTTTCTGGCCGCCGCCAGCAGATTATTCCTGTTGGCAGAATTTTTCTTGACTCTCAGCTTCTGCTCCTCATCCTTTTGTATGGGCATCATAATACTGCCGCTTACGGAAAGAGCCGAAAGAGTCAGGGTGGTTCCTCTGATGGGAAGCTTTCCCGTTGTCTGCGCCTTTACATAAGGAATTCTGTTTTTCAGGTAAAAAATCAGGGATATCCCAACCTTGACATCATCGCACACGCCAGCATAAGAATCCTTGGCCGCATGGCGTTCCACAGAGACATCCTCATGGGTTGTAATTCCGGTGCCGTTCAAATAGGGAAAATAATAGTCGTAAATAAATTTATCCTCCTCGTCAAATTCACCGCAGACTGTCACTCCCACGGAACCGGCAAAGTTTTTGCTGAATTCTCCCAGCATAATTCCTTCCTGATTTAAGGTATATGCACGTTGATCGGAATTCATAATGACATCCGTCAACAAATTTCTTATTTTTTTACGGTCAGAATAATCACTGAAGCCGATAGCACGCATATATCTATGCAACTCTTCACCTTCTCTCCCGATTTTACATTTCAATTTTACAAGGTGTCAGGTATAATCCACAATTCTTCCCTGTAAAACGCCTTGTATGTCTATATAATACTTACTGAAATCATTGCCATCCACATAGACACGGACTTCACTGCCCAAAGTGATTACCGGCTCAGGATTTGTCCATATATTTTCACTTTTGAAGCTGTCCGGCCTCCAGCAATCTTTTTTTCTTCCGGTTCCTTCTGGCAAAAAGGATCAGCGCAATAATGCAGATCAACAGAAAAATGAACCCAATCCCGACAAAGATACCTCCAATCAAAATATTGATTAATCCTGTGGACACATTGTAAAGGTCATCCGGCTGTACCAGCAGAGTAATCTCTTTTCCTTCATACATTCCGCTGCTGTATTCCTGAAGATTTACATTCTCATATGTTTTTCCGCCATAGGAATAGGTCACATACACTCTATGAGATATATCTCCATCTATATCCCGATAGCTCTCAATTTGAGTAATTTCAGCGCTGACCTCTACCGCTTCTTCCTGAAATCGTATGCTGGACACCAGCAATATGATACCGACTATGAAGAAAATAAATCCTACCACTGCTAAAATGCCAAAAACCAATTTTAATACAATATTATTTTTTTTTCATATGTGTTTTAATTTATTTTTGAGAGGGATATACTTTATCCTTTCCTCCCATATAGGGACGCAGCGCTTCCGGTATGCTGATACTGCCGTCCTGATTTACATTGTTTTCCAAAAATGCAATTAATCCTCTGGGCGATGCCAGAACAGTATTATTCAAGGTATGCACAAAATAAGTTCCATTCTCTCCCTTGGTGCGGATGCCAAGCCGTCTTGCCTGAGCATCTCCAAGAGTAGAGCAGGAGCCTACCTCGAAATATTTTTTCTGTCTGGGACTCCATGCCTCCACATCACAGGATTTCACCTTCAGGTCTGCCAAATCGCCGCTGCAGCATTCCAGAGTGCGCACCGGTATATCCAGACTGCGGAAAAATTCTACCGTGTAGGTCCACATTTTATTGTACCAATCCATGGATTCTTCCGGTCTGCACAATACTACCATCTCTTGCTTTTCAAACTGATGTACCCGGTACACTCCTCTTTCTTCAATGCCGTGAGAGCCTACTTCCTTTCTAAAACAAGGAGAATAGGAAGTCATGGTAATCGGCAGACCTGTCTCCTTTACGATCTGTCCTTTAAATTTTCCAATCATGGAATGCTCGGAGGTGCCGATTAAATACAAATCCTCTCCTTCGATTTTATACATCATGGCTTCCATCTCGGCAAAGCTCATCACACCATTTACCACGCTGCTGCGGATCATAAAAGGGGGAATACAATAAGTGAATCCCTTATCAATCATAAAATCCCTGGCATAGCTTATCATGGCAGAGTGAATTCTGGCTGCGTCTCCCATCAGGTAATAAAAGCCGTTTCCGCTGGTGCGCCCTGCGCTCTCCTTATCCAAGCCATTTATGCTGTCCAAAATATCTGCATGGTAGGGCACCTCAAAATCAGGCACAATAGGCTCACCAAATTTTTCTATCTCCACATTTTCACTATCATCCCTGCCGATAGGAACAGAAGCATCTATTATATTGGGAATCACCATCATAATTTTTGTGATCTTCTCCTGAAGCTGCGCCTCTTTCTCCTCCAGCTGGGCAAGTCTCTGTGCTCCTGCTGTCACCTGGGCTTTTTTTTCTTCTGCCTCTTCCTTTTTCCCCTGTGCCATCAAAGCGCCGATTTCCTTGGATATTTTATTGCGGGAAGCACGCAGGTCATCTGCCTCCTGCTTTACCTTCCTGCTCTCCGCATCCAGCTGAATCACTTCATCCACCATGGGAATTTTGGAATCCTGAAATTTCTTCCGAATATTTTCCTTCACAACCTCAGGGTTTTCTCTGAGAAATTTAATGTCTATCATAGCTTCCTCCCTTTTATCGTATCCTTACGATTTTTAATCTAATTAGGTACTTGCGAAACTCGCTCTCTGGTATCAGAAACTGGGCGTAATAACCAAAATAAGGGTGACTAGCCACTGCTTCGGAACCCGTTTTTGGTTATTATGACCAGGTTCGTGACTTTGTCAGTGAGTTTCGCAAACGCCTATTTAATCCAATGCTTTTTCAATATAAATATTGTGTACTTTGACAAGATCCTTAATCAATACACCCTCTACATCATTTCCTGCTTTATCCTTTATAATGCGCAACACTGGTCTCTCATGGAAATTTTTGTTTTGGGACAAAACTACTCCCACTTCTCCTTCGTTGGTTAGAACATGTGTTCCTGATGGGTATACTGCCGTGAAGGCCAGAAAAGTGTCTACAATTTCAGCATCAAATAAAATATCTTTATAATTTTTTAAATATTCGATGGCCTCATATACCTTTACTCTTTTACAGCCAATTCCGCATATCATTTCGTCGAAAGCGTCGCATACATTTACTATTCTGCATTCAAAGGGAATCTCTCTGATCCGCAAAGGGAAACCAGAACCATCCAGTCTCTCATGATGATACAGTACAATATTTTTGCTGATTTTTGAAATCCAGCCTTCCGTCTTTAAATTGCTGAAGCCATACACAGGATGCTTTTTATATTCTGCAATCTGCTGTTTGTTCATGGATGTCAAAGCTATACCATTAAAATCCATTGTAATATATCTGAGTCCTATGTCGTGAAGCAGACAGCCTACGCCGATTTCATGAATCATACTTTTGTCTGCCTTAAGCTTCAGCGCCGTAAGAATGGCAAAGGTACATACACTGATAGAGTGCTCATAGAGATCAAAGCTTCTCTCCTTGATGTCAAAAACCTTTTCTACGACCTGATCTTCTTCTAAAATAGTGGAAATAATTCGATCCGTCTCTAAACTTAATTCTTCCAGTTCCTGATTATGATGATAGGTATGTCTCTCCAGAATATCTCGGACCTTTGACTTAATATTTTCCTCGATCTCTGAGCGCAGAATGACCAACTCGCCCTCCTCCATTTTTTCTTCCTTCACATATACATAGAAAATCCCGAGCTCAATGATTTTATCAATATATTCCTTTTTCAGCTTCGCCCCTTCCGGAAGCATAATCTGATAATCCCATGTCATAATGGGTTTTGCTAAAATTTCTCCACCCTTAAGTTCATCAATTCTTTTTAATTCCATTTATATTTCCCCCATTGCCATTGACAGTGCTTCCTCTTCTTCCTTGCCAAGAGAAATAGAGCTTTCCCCTCCTTTTATTTCCTTAGTATAGGAATAGCAGCCTTCTGTGCTGTGAACAGAATTGATAATAAATCCATTATTATTCTCATCAAGCAGTGCCAGGCAGAAGCTTAACTGTCCTCCCATTTGATTGAATGCGTCGTATTTTACCAGACCCATTTTCTGAAATGCAGATTCCATATTTCTATATAGGGTACGGATATCCTTCTTATTCTTTTCTGCAATTTCTTTTAAGCTTTTATTGTCCTCAAATAACGCTGCGATATCCTGCTCCAGGCTGCCCCCATCCTTTCCCGTCAAAAACTGATCCAGCCTCTTTTTCATTTTTCCGATTTTTCTTAAAAGGATAACAGATATCACAATAAATATAAGAAGAAGGACTGCCAATATAGCCATCCCAATCAACAGATATCCCAAATCAAACGCGCCCAGTCCTATCTGATTTAAAAAATTACTGTAATTTGCACTCATTTTATCCGATTTCAATTTCTCCTCTGTACTTTATTTATTACTTCCCGATCATTTCAAGCAGCCTGTCCAAATCTTCATGGCTGTAAAATTCAATTTCAATTTTTCCAGCCCCCTCACCCTTTGCGGATACGATCACCTTTGTGCTGAGCTTTTGCTTTAGCTTTTCCTCTATATCCAGATAGATGGCCTGCAGCGCTTTATCATCCATTTTTTTCTGCTTGACAGGCTTATGTAGATTTTTTACCAGCTTTTCCACATCTCTGACACTAAGCTTTTCATCAAAGATTTTTTGAGCAAGGGTATACTGTTCCTCCGGATTTTCCACTGCCAAAAGAGCTCTTGCATGTCCGGTGCTGATCATTTCGTCAATAACCATCTGCTGCACCTCATCTGAAAGCTTCAAAAGACGGATGGAATTTGTCACCGCAGCGCGGCTTTTGGAAACCCTCTCAGCTACTTCATCCTGCTTTAAGTGAAATTCTGTCAGCAGTCTCTTATAAGCCTGGGCCTCTTCAATGGGATTCAAATCCTCGCGCTGTATATTTTCTATCAGGGATATTTCAACAATCTCCTGATCTGTATAATTGCGGATAATTACAGGAATCTCTTTTAATCCCGCCATTTTTGCAGCCCGCCATCTGCGCTCCCCTGCAATAATCTCATAATACTCTTTTCTGTCCTGTACCAAAATAGGCTGCAAAAGTCCAAATTGTTTGATAGAGTCTGCCAGCTCCTGCAGTGCATCCTCATCAAAATTCTTACGAGGCTGCTCTCTGTTGGGCTCCACTCTTGTTATCTTCACAATCGTCTCCGGCCCACTATTTTCAGAAACAGCATTCTTTATTTCTTTTTTTGTCTTTGCTTCCCCAACTGCATCTGGAATCAAAGAATCTAACCCTTTTCCCAATCCTCTTGCCGCCATATGATCGATCATCCTCTCCTTATTTAAAATCCTTCATGTAATTGCGAAGCTCGATTTGATTATTATAATCAGTTTCGTGACTTTATCAGCAAGTTTCGCAATTAATTGTTTTTAAAAGCTTATTCATTACGGATTACTTCCTCCGCCAGCTGCATGTAGGCCTCTGCTCCTGCAGATTTTGCATCATACATATTGATAGGCAATCCATAGCTGGGAGCTTCCGCCAGCCTGATATTTCTTGGAATTAAAGTCTCATAAACTCTTTGGTTTAAATTCTTTTTTACATTTTCCACAACCTGCATGGACAAGTTTGTCCTGGCGTCATACATAGTAAAGACTACACCCTCCATCTCAAGTTCCGGATTTAATCGTTCCTTAACCAAATTTACCGTATGAATTAACTGGCTTAAACCTTCCAACGCATAATATTCACATTGAATGGGTACTAAAACACTGTCAGCTGTAGTCATGGCATTTATAGTCAGCATATTCAGGGAAGGAGGACAATCAATAATGATAAAATCATATTCTTCCTTAATATAATCTACCTCATTGCTCAATATGTACTCCTTCTTGTCAATGCCAATCAGCTCAATTTCAGCCGCCGCAAGATTTACATTGGAGGGAACCACAGAAACACCTGGAATAACATCCTTTATAATACAATCTCTGATAGAACACTCTCCCAAAATTAATTCGTAAATTGTATTTTCCAGATTATTTTTATCTATACCGAATCCACTTGTAGTGTTTCCCTGTGGGTCTGTATCGATCACTAACACTTTCTTTCCTTTGGATGCCAATGAAGCAGATAAATTAATCGAGGTAGTAGTTTTTCCAACGCCCCCCTTTTGATTTGCAATTGCTATAATTCTTCCCATATTTTTTCGCCTTTCCTATGTTTCGCTTTACAATTATATCACTTATAGCAAAAGATATCTACATGAAAATATTGAAAACTGGTATAAAGTGTAATTGTTCAGCCTGCGCCATTCGCAAAGCCGCGCCAAGGCGCTTTTCCGCTGCTATGCAGCTGCCTTTGCTCATTATCGGGCGCTCCGCTCATAAGCTGCACAACAAGCAACTTCATGCAAGCATGATTTGCTTGTCATACAGCTTATGGCTGAACTGTTACAAAATTATGTTTCACACTGATTTATATGATGTTTCACGGATATTGGTCACAATATCTTGGGTTTAAATGTTTCACGTGAAACATTATCTTGTGTTTTATGAAAAAGAGAGAAAAATGTTTCACGTGAAACATTTTTCTCTCCCACTAATAAAGCTTAATTAAGTCATTTTTTATAGCAAAAACCGCAGCCTGGGTTCTGTCTGAAACATCTATTTTCTTAAATATATTTGAAATATGATTTTTCACAGTTCTCTCACTGATGTGTAAAGCAGAAGCTATCTCCTTATTAAACATACCATTAGCAACCTGAATTAAAACCTCTAATTCTCTCTTTGTAAGAGACTCTATTTTATCTCTGTCCGAATCTCTTACAATCAATCGGTGATTCAAAGCAGGTATCAAATTAGGCTGAATATAATTTTCACCCTTCATCAGCATATGAATTGCTTTCTTTAATTCGGACGATTCTGAATCCTTTAAAATATAACCATCTACTCCAATATCGATTGCTCTTATCAAATATTCAATCTCATTATGTACTGTAAGAATCAGTACCTTTACATCTATTTTTTCTTTCTTTATCTCCTCTAAAACTTCTATTCCATTTTTCTTTGGCATATTAATGTCTAAAAGAAGGACATCCGGTTTTGCTTTTCTTAACTTTGTCAAACATTCTTCTCCATCATTTGCTTCCTCCACAACCTCAATACTGCCGTCAAATTCTAAAAGCTGTCTGATACCCTCTCTCATAAGAATATGATCATCAGCCAACATCACTTTTACACACATTATATCCATGTCCTCTCATTCAAAATTTATTAAGTAATTCCAAAACTCACTTCTATACGTTTCGCAATTACTTATTAAAAATAGGCACTTCTATTCTTATTTTAGTGCCCTGGTCTATTTTAGAATCAATTTCTATTTTTCCACCAATCAAGGCAATTCGCTCCTTAATTACAGAAATTCCAAAATGCTTGTCAGAATCTTCACCCGGTCTGTTCGGATCGAAACCCTTTCCATTATCCTCTATATGAATCAGGCAAAGGTTGTCCTTACATTCACAATGAAATAAAATGCGATCCGCATCTGCATGCTTTACAATGTTAATCAGACATTCCTTTGCAACTCTGTATATAGACATTAAAATCAGATTGTTTTCACATGAAACTTCTTCTAAAGACAAATCAATTTCATAATTACCTTTTTCATTGATTCCACTGACCAAACGCTCAAAGGCAGCCTTCAAACCCAAATCATCAAAGCTCATAGGACGCAGATCAAAAATTGTACATCTGATTTCTTCAATAATTTCTCTAAGGTTTTTATTCACAACGGATAATTCCAGCTTTGCCCTCACCGGGTCCTGATCAATGAATAAACTGCTTAACTCAATCTTATGAATTAAATGGGCCAGGTTCTGCAGTGATGTATCATGAAGCTCCCTGGCAATCCTCTGTCTGTCCTCCTCCTGAATGCTTAAAGCCATCAGATTGGACAAATCCTTTTCCTCCTCCAGAATATCCTTCACAGTAGCCACCCTGGAGATAAGGATGTCTCTACTTTGATGCAGACGTTCATTTTCTGCAAGGCAGGACAATTTTTCTCTTTTTATCCTCTCAAATTCCTCCTTATGAATACTCTCTGCATCCCTGGGAGAAAAAACTTTAAAATCACGATCTTCCTTTTCTAAAATAGAAGCCGTATAAATATCAAATTCTTTTATCTTCAATAAATTATCATTTATTTTTTCTTCAATTTCTCTTTTTTCCTGCTCCAGCTCCTGGAGCAGGTGAGAAAGCTTTTTATAATTAGCATGATTCATAAGCTTATTAAGAACATACGTTCTAATCCTATATTTTCATTTCGTCTTTGATTCAAATATGCTTCCTATTTATTCTACATTAACATAATATAATAAAATCAATCATATGTAAAACACATTTTATTTGTATGTTTTAATTATTTCCTATATAATAAAAGAAAAACAGGAAAAGACAAGGGGTTTGGCATGAATCAAAAAGCAAAAAAAATTTTATTTCTGACAGCTTTGGCAGCAGGCACCATCCATATCATAAACCGTTTACAGTATGCCGCTTCCACAGGAAAAAACGTTCTGGCATTTCCCGATAATCAATACTATGAATGGAGATTTGGGAAAATCAGATATATCAAAAAGGGAACGGGAACGCCTCTTCTTCTGCTTCACAACCTGACAGTAGGAAGCTCTTGCTACGAATTTTCAAAAATATTAAATCAACTGGCAAAGGACCACGAGGTTTACGCCATTGATTTTTTAGGTTATGGACTTTCCGACAAGCCGGATATCACCTTTACCAATTATCTATACGTCCAAATGGTCACCGATTTTATCAAAAACGTAATCGGTAAAAAAACAGATATCACAGCCTCGGGGGACGCCTTTGCAGTTGCAGTGATGGTATGCCATAACGACAGTGAGACAGTGAGAAAACTCATCGGCATAAATCCTCAGAGTCTTTTTCAGCTGAATCAGATTCCTTCCAGGCAGACCAAAATTTTAAAGCTTCTTCTGGACACTCCCGTACTGGGTACTTTCCTCTACAATATGCAGACAGGAAGAACGGCTTTTCAAAAATTATTTGAAGAAAGTTACTTTTACAATCCTTACAAAATAGAAGAAAAAGATATATTATCCTACATGGAGGCTTCCCACACCACAGATTACCACTCTAAGCATTCCTATGCCAGCTATGTGGGAAGATACACAAACATCAACATTCTGCACGCCTTAAAGGAAATCAATAACAGCATTTATCTCATTTCCGGAAAGGAAAAAGCAGACATTGATACCATCATCGAAAATTACGTGTATTACAACGGCGCAATTGAAACCACTTTTATCGAAAAAACAAAGCAGCTCCCCCATCTGGAACGGCCCGAGGAAACACTATCTGCCATTCAGTTATTTTTAAATTCATAATTACAAAGGTTCTTTCCCAGGAATTCCTGCCTTCCTGGGAAATTTTTTTGGAGTCTGCTTTATTTTTTCCACAACAAACAGATTTCTGTAAATATCAGAATCCGGGAGATAAAAGGAAACCTGATCCTTGATTTTTCCCCCTAAAACCTGTATGGCATTTTCTGCAAGGGGAAGCTCTTCAGAAATCTTCTCAGATTTATAAGAAATAAAGCTGCCTCCCACCTTCACAAAAGGAAGGCAGTATTCCGAAAGAGTAGAAAGATTTGCAACGGCTCTGGAAACACACAGATCAAATCGTTCTCTCAGCTCCTTCTGCCTTGCCAGATCCTCAGCCCTTCCATGCAGCGCCGTAACTTCCTTCAAACCCAGTTTTTCAACCACTTCCTTCAAAAACAGTACTCTCTTATTTAAGGAATCTACAAGAGTCACCCTTAAATCAGGAAACACAATCTTTAAAGCAAGTCCCGGAAAGCCCGCTCCCGTTCCCACATCAACCACTGAAATCCCTCTCTTCATGTCACAGGCACGAACCAAAGAGACGCTGTCAACAAAATGCTTTTTCATCACCTCATCATAGTCCGTAATGGCCGTAAGATTCATCACCTGATTTTTTTCAATCAGCAGTTCATAATAGAGAAGAAACTGCTCCCTTTGCTTTTCTGAAAGCTCTATGCCAAACTCTTTTAAATCTTTTTCAAACTGCACTGTATTATATTCTTTATTCAAAGTGTTCCTCCAAAACTTCATGCTTTGTTATAATGCTCCAAAAAAACAAGAAGCACAGAAATATCCGCAGGAGACACCCCTGAAATCCGAGAAGCCTGCCCCACAGACACAGGCTTAAATTCCTTCAGCTTCTGCCTTGCCTCCAGACGTAGGGACGGCACCTGATCATAATCCAGTCCCTCCGGTATCTTCTTTTTCTCCATCTTTTTATATTGCTCTACCTGACGTTTTTGACGGACAATATAGCCCTCATATTTGATCTCAATCTCAACCTGTTCAATGACCTGGGCCGGAAGAGAGGGCTTTCCGGTAAGCTCCATGGAAAACCCGGTTCTCTCCTTGTCAATTTCAGAAAGCTTCCCATAGCTCAATTCAGGCCTGCACATTAATTCTGCTAAAGAAGCCGCAGTTTTTAAGGGAGAGCTTCCGTGAGCTTCCAAAAAAAGCTGTATCTCTTTGTTTGCCCCCACAATGGTATGCTTCAAACGCTCTATCTCCTTCTCTATCAGCTCTTTTTTCCGAAGGAGCGCATCCATCTGTTCCTTTGAAACCAGGCCAGCCTGATATCCCTTTTCCCTAAGGCGCAGATCTGCATTATCCTGACGCAGAAGCAGACGATATTCTGCTCTTGAGGTCATCATCCGATAGGGTTCCCTGTTATCCTTTGTAACCAGATCATCGATCAAAACCCCGATATAGCTCTCAGAACGGTCAAAAATAAATGGCTCCCTTCCCAGGATTTCCATGGAGGCATTTATGCCGGCCACCAAACCCTGACAGGCAGCCTCCTCATAACCGCTGCTTCCATTAAACTGTCCGCCGCTGAAAAGTCCCTTTATATCTTTAAATTCCAGCGTAGGATAAAGCTGCTTTGCATCAATACAGTCATACTCAATGGCATAAGCATTCCTCACCATCTCGCAATGCTCCAGCCCGGGCACTGTTCGATACATGGCAAGCTGTACATCCTCCGGAAGAGAGGATGACATGCCTCCCACATACATCTCATTGGTAGAAAGTCCCTCCGGCTCTATAAAAACCTGATGCCTTTCCTTCTCTGCAAATTTTACCACCTTATCCTCAATAGAGGGACAATACCTTGGGCCTGTCCCCTCTATAATTCCCGCATAAATAGGGGAACGGTCCAGATTATTTCTGATGATCTCGTGGGTTTTTTCATTGGTATAGGTCAAATAGCAGGAAACCTGCTCCTTCTGTATGGCTTCCGGGTCCGTGGAAAAGGAAAAGGGAACAATCCTTTCATCCCCAAACTGCTCCTCCATCTTTGAAAAATCAATGCTGCGTCTGTCCATTCTGGCAGGAGTCCCCGTCTTAAACCGCCTCATTACAATTCCCATTTTTTTCAGGGAATCCGTTAAATGATTTGCCGCCTGGAGTCCGTTTGGTCCTGTATAGGTTATGGCCTCTCCACACAGACATCTGGCCCGCAGATAAGTTCCCGTACAGAGAATCACAGCCTTACACTCATAAATGGTTCCCGTAAAGGTCTTTACGCCCGTAATTTTCTTTTGAAAAGAGGAAGAGGCATCCTCTCCGATTTTTTCATCCTCCCACAAAAGCTCGCAGACCTCCGCCTGCCTTATCAAAAGATTTTCCTGATTTTCCAACACCATTCTCATGGCTCTGGAATACTCCGCCTTATCAGCCTGGGCCCGCAGGGAATGAACGGCCGGACCCTTTGAAACATTTAACATCTTAGATTGAATAAAGGTCTTATCTATATTTTTTCCCATCTCTCCGCCCAGAGCGTCCAGCTCCCGCACAAGATGCCCCTTAGAGGTGCCGCCGATATTGGGATTACAGGGCATCAGGGCAATACTGTCCACACTGACCGTAAAAATAACCGTTTCCAGTCCCAGTCTGGCACAGGCCAAGGCTGCCTCACAGCCCGCATGGCCGGCGCCCACCACACATACATCCGTCTTCTTACGTACTTCACTCATTGCACAATTCACTCCCATACTGTCCTGTCACTTTACTTTCCCATGCAAAACTTAGAAAAGATTTCCTCAATCAAATCCTCTCCCACCTCTTCGCCGATAATGGTTCCAAGAGAAGCATAAGCGCTCATCAAATCAATGGAATAAAAATCCTCGGGCATTCCCTCTAAAATACTTTTTCTCACCAGATAAAGGCTTTCACAGGCCTCCTGCAAAGCCGCCTTATGGCGCAGATTCGTAATCACAACCTGATGATTGCTCTGAATATCTCCTTGAAAAAACATATCCCTCACTGTATTTTCAAACAAATCAATTCCCGTTTTTTCAAGGGTGGAGGTTTTTATCATAGGTATCCTTTTATGCCCTGGAAGCACCTCTTCTATCAGGGCATTCAGCTTTTCTTCTGTCACAATATTTTTCAGATCACTCTTATTCAACAAAATAACAGCATTCTTCTCTCCGATCAGGGAAATGATTTCTCTGTCGCTTTCATCCAGCTCTACGGATACATCCACCATATACACAATCAAATCCGCATCTGAAGCGTATTTTTTTGCCTTTTCCACACCTATCTTTTCCACAGTATCCTGGGTATCCCGAATTCCCGCAGTGTCTATTACGTGAAATCCAATCCCATGAAGACTGATATACTCCTCCAGCACATCCCTGGTAGTGCCCGCAATCTCCGTGACAATGGCTTTTTCTTCCCCGGTGAGAAGATTCATCAAAGAAGACTTTCCCGCATTTGGCTTTCCCACAATTACGGTGAAAATTCCCTCCTTTATCCTCTTCCCGTTATCTGCCGTGGAAATAAGCTTTTCTATCTCTTCGCAAAGAGAATTTACCTTTTCCAAAAGTCGATTTGGGTACCCCTCCAGACTGATGTGCTCCGGATCATCCAGGGCCGATTCAATAAAGGCAATTTCATATAAAATCTCAGCTCTAAGCTTCTTTACCTGCTGTGAAAGCTCTCCCCTCAGCTGATTGATGGAGGAGGAAAGGGCATACTCATTCTGGGCATGAATCAAATCCATCACGGCCTCCGCCTTGGAAAGATCGATTCTGCCATTCAAAAAAGCTCTCTTTGTAAATTCTCCCGGCTGGGCCATTCTGGCTCCATTTTTAAGAACTGTCTCCAGAATTTTCTGCATCACAAGGACTCCCCCATGGCAGTTGATTTCCACCGTATCCTCTCTGGTATAGGTATGGGGGGACAGCATCACTGCCGCCATTACCTCATCCACAATATTTTCCTGCTCATCTACAATAAACCCGTAATGTATGGTGTGACTTTTAACGCTGCTTAGCTTTTTTTCTCCCTTTTTCGTTCGAAAAACAGCGTCTCCCACTGCAATGGCGTTCTCTCCGCTGATGCGGACGATCCCAATGCCGGAATCTGAAAGGGCCGTGGCAATGGCCGCTATGGTATCCGTATTCATTATGATATCCCTTTCAAAATCAAAAATATCCCGAAAGCCTTCTGAAAAAACCGGATATACGAATCCTGTCATATATCCGGTCTTTTTTCTTATAAATTCTCTTTTCTTTTTAATGTGACAACCACTCTTCTAAAGGGCTCCTCCCCTTCGCTGTGGGTGGTCACATATTTATCATTCTGCAGAGCCGAATGAATGACACGTCTCTCGTAAGGATTCATAGGCTCCAGCGAAACAGGCCTCTTTGTCCTCTTTACCTTATATGCAATATTCTTTGCAAGGTTTTCCAAGGTTTCCTTTCTTCTCTGCCTGTAATTTTCTGTGTCTACCTTTACCTTAATATAGCTTTCCGCATCCTTATTGACCACAAGGGACACCAGATACTGCAGAGAATCCAGAGTCTGTCCTCTTTTTCCAATTAAGACCCCCATCTCATCTCCGCTTAAATCAATATTCATAAAATGATTTTCTTCATCATATTCAATCTGAACAGCAACCGTCATATTCATGGCATCGAAAACCTGATTCAGAAAATTTTTAGCGTTATCCGTAACGGAACACTTTGCTGCGGCCCTGATCACAGCAGGTCTGGAGCCGATTCCCAAAAATCCGCTTGATCCCTCATCCACAACCTGATAATCAAGCTTATCACTGGTAACCTCAAGTCTCTGACAAGCCTCTGTGATTGCGTCACTTACTGTTTTGGCAGATACTTCAATATATTCCATATACGAAACCCTCCCATTATTTTTTGTCCGTATTTTCCTTGCTGCTTTTGTTATTCTTCTCGTTGTACTGTCTCACCATGTTTGCCTTGGCCATCATGCTTCCCGGCTTTGCTGCGCCGCTGTTATAATACTCTGTGGCCTTCCTCATGGCCTCTTCCTTTTCCTCTTCTGTCATTCCGGAAGAAATATTTGCCTTCTTTTGAATGTTTCTGGTATTCATATTGGCATAGGCATTGAGCTTTTCCTGGTTTTCCTTCATCTTCTCCAGCTTTTTCGCACTCTTTGCAGAATTTTTCTGAATGATTTCATCAAAATCCATCTTATCGATATGCCTGTTGATAATTACCTGCTGAATGCTTCTGACCACGCTTCCGGCCACCCAGTAAAGTCCCATACCGGAGGGAAGGGTAAAGCAGAACCAGGCAGACATAATCGGCATAATCATATTCATGGTTTTCATAGAGGAAGCCATAGTGGAAGCCTGATCATTTTTGTTGTCTGAAGAAGTCTGCTGCGGCATCAGCTTTACGTTCACCCACTGTGTTACGGCGGAAAGAACAGGAATTGCCAGAGCTCCGACCACCACCAGCCAGGCTCCGTTTGCAAATGCCTCCGTAATCAAATGCCAGGGGGAATCTCCTATATTCAGGCCAAGAAAATTGTTATAGGTATCCAGCAGTCCTCTTGTAGTCTCATTGCTTAATATAAGCTCTCCCTCATAGGTCAGGGAAGCCAGTCCATAATGATCAGAAATAATAGACATATCCGAGGAGGAAAGCTTATTGAGAACGTCTATAATGCCGTTCTGCAGATTGCCGTCCGTCATGTTTGTCCCATACATGGATACCGTGCTTGCAATGCTCTCCACTCCGGAATTCTGGAGAAAGCTGCCGTTATCCACAGATATGATCTTATCCGCAAGCACACGAAAGGTATCTCCTATCTTCGTAACATAGGAAGGAATTGCATAGATCACTCGGTATAATGCAAACAAGATAGGCATCTGAATCAAAAGATACAGACAGCTTCCGGTAGGAGAAACGCCATACTTTGCATACACCGCCTGAATTTCCTGATTCTGAGCCATGGTAGACTCATTATCCTTCTTATTCTTATACTTCGCCTGAATCGCCTGTATTTCAGGATTCATCTTTGCAGAAAGCTTGGAAAATTTCTGCTGCTTAATTGTGAGGGGCATCATCAAAAGGTTTACTACAATGGTAAACAAAATGATGGCTAAACCAATGTTGGGAATCCCGATAAAATCAATGACCGTAAAAATTGCCTCCATGATTTTACCAAGCACCCACGCCACCTGACCTATAATGGGAGTGGTGTTCTGGGTTAAGAAAAATATGTTCATTTATCCTCCTAGCATTGCCGGACCAGATTAAGGCACAGGGTCATAACCGCCCTTTGAAAAGGGATTACATCTTAAAATCCTCCACACAGCTAACAGCGTTCCCTTGAAAGCGCCGTATTTTTGAATGGCTTCCAGCCCATACTGAGAACAGGTGGGAACATAAGGACACTTTGTGCTTTTTAAAGGCGATATATATCTTTGATAAAATCTGATGCCTGCAATCAATAGTTTTTTCATATTCTTTATCAAACTCTCTCATCAAAATAAAAATAAACTTTTATAATTTGATGCAGTTTTCCAAGATGCAGCAGCGCACTTTCCACCTCTTCATATCCTGCGGAAGCGGCACTTTTTCTTGCGATGATTACAATATCCAAACCACTATTGAATATACTTTCATGTAATCGGTAGCTTTCTCTTACCAGTCTTGTAACACGATGTCTTACAACACTGTTTCCAACCTTCTTGCTCACACTGATTCCAACTCTGTTTTTCGAAAAGCCATTTTCCTTTACATACATAATCAAATATTTATTGGCATAGGATCTGCCGTTTTTATAAACGAATTGGAACTGGTGATTCTTTTTCAAAGACTCAGAGAATTTCATGATATACTCCTGTTTTCTCAATGAAGAGAAAAAAAGGCCACATTTCTGTGACCTATGCGGATAATTTCTTTCTTCCTTTTGCGCGTCTTGCTGCTAAAACTCTTCTTCCGCCAGGAGTACTCATTCTGGCTCTGAAACCGTGTACCTTAGAACGGGAACGCTTCTTCGGCTGATATGTCATCTTCATGGAAAGGCACCTCCTTCTCTTACACCTTATCTAAAAAGGTAAACTCAATTTTTTCAGTAACAGGCATCTCTTTTCATGCCTGCCGTCAGGAAAATAGCATATTGATTGTATAAAAAAATCAAGTCCGTGTCAAGGGAAAATACTGAAAAATCAAGAAAAATCAGCAAATAGGAGGGTTCCATCCAGGCAAAAAAAATTTTTTTTCACATTATCCACATAGATATACACATAATTTTATTCACCTGAAGTTATACACAGCCTGTTGATTATTTGTGGATAATTTTCATTTTATTCTGTAAAAGCTGTGTAAAAGATGTGATCAAATGAAAATAGATTCCCGAAAACAGGGGATTTTTCTCTTTTTATAAATGAAATCTTATTTATCCACATATCTCATAAACTATCCACAACCCTTGTTGATTTTCCTATTTATAAACATACTTATCAACAAACTGTGGATAACTTTATCGGAACCTCTGTTTATAACTTGCATTTGAAATATTCCACAATCTATATTACAATGAAAAGACATGATCACAATGCTTTTTTTATGTACTTTTTTATGGAAGGACAGGCAAAATGGACGACATAAAGACAAATTGGACAGCCATTAAGGAGACCGTCAGAAGAGAATATAATCTCTCTGACATTTCTTATCATACCTGGGTGGAGCCTTTGGAATTTTTTAATGTAGAGAATGATGTGGTGAACATTATCATCCCATCAGATCAGGCTCATGCCTTAAATTATATCTCTACCAAATATAAGAGCTTTTTTCAGGTTACCATCACGGAAATGTTCAACCATAATTATGATGTGTATTTTCTGCTGGAAAATGACGTGAGCATAAAGGAGCTTCCTGAAAGCGAAAGCTCCTCCATGGGTTCTGCACATAATATCAATTATGAAAACGCAAACTTAAATTCAAAATACAACTTTGACACCTTTGTGGTGGGAAGCAACAATAAATTTGCACATTCGGCTTCTTTAGCGGTAGCAGAATCCCCAGGACAGGTTTATAACCCCCTTTACCTCTACGGTGGTCCGGGCCTCGGAAAAACCCATTTGATGCACTCCATCGGACATTTTATCCTAGATCAGAATCCAAATATGAAGGTTCTCTATGTTACCAGCGAGGAATTTACCAACGAGGTGATCGAATCCATCCGAAGCGGTAACGCTGCATCCATGACAAAGCTGCGGGAAAAGTACAGAACTGTGGATGTGCTCATGGTAGACGACGTGCAGTTTATTATAGGAAAGGAAAGTACCCAGGAGGAATTTTTCCACACCTTCAACGTGCTTCACGGAGCCCACAAGCAGATTATTCTCTCCTCGGACAAGCCGCCTAAGGAAATGGAGACTCTGGATGAGAGATTCCGTTCCCGTTTTGAATGGGGCCTGATCGCTGACATTCAGCCTCCCGATTACGAAACCCGTATGGCTATTCTGCGCAAATATGCAGAGTCCTATGACAAGCAGATTGACGAGGAGATCATAAAATATATTGCAAACAACGTAAAATCAAATATCAGGGAGCTTGAGGGCGCATTTAACAAAATTATCGCCTTTGCAAGGTTAAATAAGGTAGAGCTCACTCTTTCCCTTGCGGAAGAAGCCCTGAAAGACGTGATTTATCCAAACAAACCAAAGGAAATCACGCCGTCTTTGATTATCAATGTGGTAGCGGAGCATTTTGGCGTAAAGCCAGAGGATATTACCTCCAAAAAGCGCAATTCCGAATTTGTCCAGCCCAGACAGGTGGTGATGTACCTGTGCAGAGAGCTGACAGATACCTCCTTTACCAATATCGGAAAGCTTCTGGGCAAAAAGGATCACACCACTATTATTCACGGCGTAAACAAAATTACCGCAGAGATTGACACCAATGAGGAGCTGCGCAATAAGGTGGATATTATCACAAAGAAGATAAACCCTTCTTAGAAGATAAATCCTTCTTAGTTTTCCACAGGATGGTGTGGTTTGTCTGTTGAAGGAAGTGGAATGGATGTTGATAATTTTTCCCGCGAAAAACGGCAGTTAAAAATGAATGTGAATAACTGGCTGGTTATTCAAAAGTTATTCTGAAAGAATTCACCACTTATCCATTCCATTTTAAGCCGAATAATAGTATAATAAAAGCAGTTATGCACTTATCAACAGCTGTTAAGAAGAAGATGAAGAATTTCTTTTTTATATTATATTTACAGAAATGAGGAAAAGCATGAAATTAATTTGTTCCAAATCCAATCTTTTAAATGGTGTACAGATTGTATCCAAGGCAGTCCCTAATAAAACAACCATGTCTATTTTGGAATGTATTTTAATAGATGCGTCTCTGGGGGAAATCAAGCTTACGGCAAATGATATGGAGCTTGGCATAGAGACTGTGATAGAAGGCCAGATTGTGGAGAAAGGCATCATTGCGCTGGATGCAAAAATTTTTCTGGAAATTGTAAGAAAGCTTCCGGACAATGATATTACCATTGAGACGGACGCTTCCTTCAAAACTACCATTACCTGCGAAAAAGCAAAATTTAACATTATCGGAAAATCGGGGGAGGACTTTTCCTATCTTCCTGCGGTGGAAAAGGAGGAAAGTCTGGTTATCAGCCAATTCACCTTAAAGGAAGTGGTGCGGCAGACTATATTTTCCATTTCCGACAATGAGAACAATAAGCTGATGACAGGAGAGCTGTTTGACATAAAAGGGGACGAGCTTCGAGTGGTTTCTTTGGACGGCCATCGGATTTCCATCAGAAAAATTAAGCTCAGAGACCATTATCAGCCGAAAAAGGTGGTGGTTCCGGGAAAAACCTTAAGCGAGGTAAGTAAAATTCTGCCTGGCGACGCCCAGAGCGACGTACTGATTTCCTTTACTGAAAAGCATATTGTCTTTGAGTTTGATTCCACCACGGTGGTTTCAAGACTTTTGGAGGGAGAGTATTTCCCCATTGACCAGATGCTTTCCAGCGATTATGAGACCAAGGTTAAAATCAATAAAAAGGAGCTTTTAAACTGTATCGACAGAGCTACGCTTTTGGTAAAAGAAGGAGATAAAAAGCCCATTATCATTCATATCACTGACGAAACCATGGAGCTTAAGATCAATTCTGTTTTGGGAAGCATGAATGAGGATATTGATATTGAAAAACAGGGAAAGGATTTGATGATCGGATTCAATCCCAAGTTTTTGATTGATGCGCTGCGAGTGATAGATGATGAGGAGGTAGAGCTTTATATGGTGAATCCCAAGGCTCCCTGCTTTATCAAGAATCAGGAAGAAAGCTATATTTATCTGATACTGCCGGTCAACTTTACCACGGTACAGTAAACTTTACTACACTGTAGTAAAGCAGATAAAAATAAATCATAACAGGTTTAAATGAGGGAAAATATGGAAATTATTCATTTGAGGGACGATTTTATCAAGCTGGGACAGGCATTAAAGGCTTCCGGCTTTGCGGAGTCAGGCGTGGACGCCAAGTTTAAAATTCAGGAGGGTCTTGTGAAGGTAAACGGCCAGGTGGAGACGAGAAGAGGAAGAAAGCTCTTTGAAGGCGACACAGCCGAATATGATGGGAAGCTCATCAAAATTGAAAAGTAGAAATCGGGTAAAATATGATTATCAAATCAATTGAACTGGCGGATTACAGGAATTATGATTTTCTTACGCTTACCTTCGACAAAGGAACGAATATTTTATACGGGGATAACGCTCAGGGAAAAACCAATATTCTGGAAGCCATTTATGTGTCGGCTACCACAAAATCCCACAGAGGAAGCAAGGACAAAGAGATCATAAATTTTGAAAAAGAAGAGGCCCATATCAGAACCTATGTGGAAAAAGAAGGCATAGAAACCAGAGTGGACATGCACCTTAGAAAAAATAAATCCAAGGGAATTGCCATTGACGGCCAGAAGATAAAGAGGGCTGCAGATCTGTTAGGTCTTTGCAATGTAGTTTTCTTTTCTCCGGAGGATTTGGGAATTATCAAAAATGGTCCCTCTGAGAGAAGAAGATTTATGGACATGGAGCTGTGCCAGCTGGATGGCTTTTATCTGTATAATCTCAACCATTATAATAAAATAGTGAATCAACGGAATAAGCTGCTGAAGGATATGTATTTAAATCCCCAGTTGAAGGATACACTGCATATCTGGGATATGCAGCTTGTGTCCTTTGGCAGCAAGATCATCGAGCGCCGAAGGTTGTTTGTTGAGCAGCTCAATGAGATTATCTACGAGATACATAAGAAGCTTTCCGGCGGCAGGGAGGAGCTTTTCATAGAGTATGAGCCTGACACGGAAATCGAGGACTTTGAAAAAAAGCTTCAATTAAGCCAGGAAAGAGATATCAGGGCAAAAATGACCTCTGTGGGTCCCCACAGGGATGATTTTTCCTTCCTTGCAGGAAAGGTGGATATCAGAAAATATGGTTCTCAGGGTCAGCAGAGAACGGCGGCGTTGTCCTTAAAGCTTTCTGAGATAGAGCTTGTAAAAAAGATGACAAAGGATACGCCGGTACTTTTGCTGGACGATGTATTGTCTGAGCTTGACAGCAGCAGGCAGAATTATCTTTTAAACAGCATCGGAGAGATTCAGACGATTATTACCTGTACGGGTCTTGAAGAATTTATCAATAACAGATTTGAGATTGACCGCGTTTTTAAAGTGGCGGAAGGCAGCGTTGTGTGTATGAGCAATCAGTGACGAAAGACAGCGCAGAAATGAGGAGAGTCATGAGCGAAGAATTCATGAAGGATACGACAACAGAAGGGGAATATGGAGCAGACCAGATACAGATTTTAGAGGGGCTGGAGGCCGTGAGAAAAAGGCCCGGCATGTATATTGGGACAACCTCCAGCAGAGGGCTTCATCACCTGGTATATGAGATTGTAGACAATGCAGTGGACGAAGCTCTGGCGGGCTTTTGTGACACTATTGATGTGACTATCAATGAGGATAATTCCGTCACTGTTACGGATAATGGACGTGGAATTCCCGTGGGAATCAATCACAAGGCTGGTATTCCTGCTGTGGAGGTAGTATTTACCATTCTTCATGCAGGAGGAAAATTCGGAGGCGGGGGATATAAGGTTTCCGGCGGACTGCATGGTGTTGGAGCCTCTGTGGTAAATGCCCTGTCAAATTGGCTTGAGGTGGAAATCTGTCAGGATGGAAAAGTATATAAGCAGCGCTACGAAAAGGGAAACGTCTGCTTTCCTTTAAAAGAAATAGGGACCTGTCCGGAGGATAAGACGGGGACTAAGGTTACCTTTCTGCCTGATGAGACAATTTTTACGGAAACCACAGTCTTTGATTTTGATATCTTAAAGAGCCGTCTGCGGGAAATGGCGTTTTTGACAAAGGGCCTTCATATCATTTTGCGTGATAACAGGGTAACGGAGGAACCAAGGGAAGAGAATTTAACAGAAGAGGGTAAGGAGAACACAGAGAAAAGTCCTGATCTGAGTACGGAAAAGGAGCAGGAAAAAAAGCAGATTTCCCAGCTTTTGGAAAGAGCGCAGCCTGTAAAAAAGCAAAAGGTAGTAGAATTTCATTATGAAGGTGGAATCAAGGAATTTGTGGCTTATCTGAATAAGAGCAAAACTCCTATTTATGACAATATTCTTTATTTTGAGGGTGAAAAAAATAACGTGTATGTGGAGGTTTCCTTCCAGCACAATGATTCCTACAATGAAAGTGTATTCAGCTTTGTAAATAACATCAATACGCCGGAGGGCGGAACCCATCTTCAGGGTTTTAGAAACGCACTTACCAAAACCTTTAATGATTATGCCAGAAATGCAAAGCTTTTAAAGGACAGCGAGCCCAATCTGTCCGGAGAGGACATCAGAGAGGGACTTACGGCTATTATCAGCGTAAAGATAGAGGATCCCCAGTTTGAAGGACAAACCAAGCAGAAGCTTGGAAACAGCGAGGCCAGAGGTGCAGTTGACAGTATTGTCAGTGAACAGCTTACCTATTTTTTGGAGCTGAATCCCGCCATTGCAAAAGCAATCTGCGAGAAATCTATTTTGGCTCAGAGAGCCAGGGAGGCTGCCAGAAAGGCCAGGGATTTGACCAGAAGGAAAACGGCTTTAGAGGGCATGTCTCTTCCTGGAAAGCTTGCAGATTGTTCGGACAAGGATCCTAAAAACTGTGAGATTTACATTGTGGAGGGAGATTCCGCAGGAGGAAGCGCAAAGACGGCCCGTTCCCGTGCAACCCAGGCAATTTTACCCCTGCGTGGAAAAATTCTCAATGTGGAAAAGGCAAGGCTGGATAAGATTTATGCAAATGCGGAGATCAAGGCTATGATCACTGCCTTCGGCACCGGCATTCACGAGGATTTCGATATCACAAAGCTTCGCTATGACAAGATTATTATCATGACAGATGCGGATGTGGACGGGGCTCATATCAGTACCCTTCTGCTTACATTCCTTTACCGCTTTATGCCGGATCTGATCAAGGAGGGCCATGTTTTCCTTGCAAAGCCTCCTCTCTATAAGCTTGAAAAAAATAAAAAGGTATGGTACGCCTACAGCGATGAGGAGCTGGATGCGATTCTGAAGGAAGTGGGACGGGATCAGAGCAACAAAATTCAGCGTTATAAGGGTCTTGGAGAGATGGACGCGGAACAGCTCTGGGAGACTACCATGGATCCGGAACGGAGAATTTTGCTGCGCGTAAATTATGACGAGGAGATGGAGTCGGAAATCGATCTCACCTTTACCACCCTTATGGGAGACAAGGTAGAGCCCAGACGGGAATTTATCGAGGAAAATGCAAAGTTTGTAAAAAATCTGGATATATAATAGTTTGCCGAAAGGCGAGAAAGAGGAAGTATGAACGACGATATTTTTGACAAGAATCCGGAGTCTGAGGTGGATAAAATCCACGAAGTGGATTTGAAGGAGCGCATGGAAACCTTTTATATCGATTACGCCATGAGCGTAATCGCTTCCAGAGCTCTTCCCGATGTACGGGACGGTTTGAAGCCTGTGCAGCGAAGAGTTCTGTATTCCATGATAGAATTGAACAACGGCCCTGATAAGCCTCACCGAAAAAGCGCCCGTATTGTGGGTGATACCATGGGTAAATACCATCCTCACGGAGACAGCTCCATATATGGTGCCTTGGTAAATATGGCTCAGGAGTGGTCGACCAGATATCCTCTTGTGGACGGACACGGCAATTTCGGTTCTATGGACGGAGACGGCGCGGCTGCCATGCGTTATACGGAGGCAAGGCTTTCTAAAATTTCCATGGAGCTTCTGGCTGATATCAATAAGGATACTGTGGATTTTATTCCTAACTTTGACGATACGGAAAAAGAGCCTGCAGTGCTTCCCAGCCGTTATCCAAATCTTTTGGTAAACGGCACCACCGGCATTGCGGTGGGAATGGCCACCAATATTCCGCCTCATAATCTGCGTGAGGTGGTGAGCGCTGTTGTAAAAATTATAGATAACAAAGTAAATGAAGGAAGAGCCACTACCATCGAAGAAATACTTCCCATTATAAAGGCTCCTGATTTCCCCACGGGCGGACTGATTCTGGGAACCAGAGGCTGTGAGGAGGCCTACAGAACCGGCCGCGGAAAAATCAGGGTCCGGGCGGTGACGGATATTGAAACTCTTCCCAATGGCAAAAGCCAGATTGTTGCCACAGAGCTCCCCTATATGGTAAATAAGGCAAATCTGATTATCAAGATTGCGGAGCTTGTAAAGCTGAAAAAAATCGACGGCATTGTGGATATCCGGGATGAGTCCAACAGAGAGGGCGTGCGCGTGGTGATCGAGCTGAGAAGAGACGCCAACGCCAATGTGGTGCTGAATCAGCTCTTTAAGCATACACAGCTTCAGGACACCTTTGGTGTGATTATGCTGGCTCTGGTGAACAACGAGCCTAAGGTAATGAACCTTCTGGATATGCTGACTTATTACCTGAAGCATCAGGAGGAGGTTGTCACCAGAAGGACAAAATATGATCTCAACAAGGCTGAGGAAAGGGATCATATCCTGCAGGGACTCTTAAAGGCTCTGGATTTTATTGATGAAGTGATTTCTATTATCCGAAGCAGCCAGAATGCCCAGATAGCAAAGGAAAGGCTGATGGAGCGCTTTGCGCTTTCGGACGCCCAGGCTCAGGCCATTGTGGACATGCGGCTTCGCGCCCTCACAGGTCTGGAAAGAGAAAAGCTTGAAAACGAGCACAGGGAGCTGCAGATTAAGATTGGAGAATTGAAGGCAATTCTTGCGGATGAAAAGCTTCTTTTAAAAGTAATCAAAGAAGAAATGCTGATGATCAGCGAAAAATACGGCGATGAAAGAAGAAGCAAAATCGGATATGATGAATTTGATATTTCCATGGAGGATTTGATTCCCAGAGATAATACTGTAATCGCCATGACGAGCCTTGGATATATCAAGCGTATGACTGTGGATAATTTTAAGGCCCAGAACAGAGGCGGCAAGGGAATCAAGGGAATGCAGACCATAGAGGATGATTACATAGAGGATCTTCTCATGACCACAACCCATCATTATCTGCATTTCTTTACCAGTTTAGGAAGAGTGTATCGATTGAAGGCCTATGAAATTCCGGAAGCGGGGCGGACTGCCAGAGGGACTGCTATTATTAACCTTTTGCAGCTTTCTCCCGGGGAGAAGATAACGGCTATGATACCCATCCGGGAATACGACGGACAGAAAAATCTGTTTATGGTGACCAAAAAGGGAATCGTAAAGAAAACCTCCCTGATGGAATTTTCCAATGTGCGGAAAAACGGTCTTGCAGCCATTCACTTAAAGGATGACGATGAGCTGATAGAGGTAAAAACCACGGACAGCACCAGTGAAATTCTCCTTGTGACCAGACAGGGAATGTGTATCCGCTTCCAGGAGACAGATGTGCGCCCTACGGGAAGAACCTCCATGGGTGTGATTGGCATGAATTTGTCAGACGGGGATGAAATCGTAGGTATGCAGCTGCAGACTCAGGGAGACTCTCTTTTGATTGTATCGGAAAATGGTATGGGAAAGAGAACCTATCTTGATGAATTTACTGTGCAGAAGAGAGGCGGAAAGGGCGTTAAATGCTATAAGATCACCGATAAAACCGGAGATGTGGTGGGCGTCAAGGCGGTCAATGACGACAATGAAATTATGATGATCACCACAGAAGGCATCATTATCCAGCTTCGGATGCAGGATATTTCCACCATGGGAAGAATTACCTCAGGAGTGAAAATGATTCATCTGGATGAGGGTGTCAAGGTGGCCCAGATTGCCAAGGTGCGGGAGAAGGTTTCCAACGGAGATCAGGAATTTGATAATGTGGATGACGCTCTTGAGGAGATTTCTGAAAAGGTAAATAATGCGGCATATAACGATGTTTTGGATGACGAAGAAAAGGAAATTAATATGCCCAGGGAAGAAGAGGAAGAATAAATGTCTGTAGATGCAGTCAGAAATTATTTAAAGCAGTTTGATCTGGATGGAAAGGTAGAGGAATTTACCCAGTCCAGCGCAACGGTGGAGCTGGCAGCGAAGGCTGCCGGCGTTATCCCCGCCATGATTGCAAAGACCCTTTCCTTTAAGGTGCAGGATCATGGAATTTTGATCGTCACCAGCGGGGACACCAAGGTTGACAATCATAAGTACAAAGCAAAATTCGGCACCAAGGCAAAAATGCTGACTCCCGATGAGGTAATGGAATATACGGGACATGGCATAGGGGGCGTCTGTCCCTACGCCAATCCAGAGGGCAGGGTAAAGGTCTATCTGGATGAATCCCTAAAGCGTTATCCCATGGCTCTTCCTGCGGCGGGAAGCCCAAGCAGCTGCGTCAGGCTTACCATAGAGGAGCTGGAGAAATCCTGTCCCGGCGCGGAATGGGTGGATGTGTGCGTTGTTGTGTAATATTTATTTTACGTTAAGGATGACAATTTTATTTTTGTCCGTCTGATCTGCAAATTCAAAATATACAGAATGATCAACTCCCTGGAATGTAAAAAGAAAGGTATACGCATCATCCTCAGAGGAAAATAATTGTTCATAGGTCATTTCTTCCAGATCAAAGCAATAGATTCCTTCCTTTCCGTAAGAGGATTCTCTTCTTTGGTTTGCAATTATATAATGATCCAGAAGAGCGTAAGAAAAGAGACGGCCGGGGGAAAATTCTATTTGAGAGAGTTTTCCCTCATTAAAATCATATACATACAAAATATCAGCATCTCCCGATTCTTCTGTCCAAATGCAGAGATATTCATTGGCAGCAGGCCTGTGCACGGCGCCTTTCACAGAAAGAGTTCTTTTTTCATGGTTATCTATGTTTTGTATGGTGATGGAGGAGGTACCGTCACCCTTTTCTAATGAAATATCATAATTGCCGCATAAGGTAAAGGGATTTACAGCTTGAGACTCTAAATCAAGCTTTTTTGGCTGTGTCTGCGTAGTGGAATCTAGCATATAAATAGTTCTGTCATCTTTGACCTCTTCCCAGATTAAATAGGTTCCGTCAAATATTATATCTGAAATATCCACACAACCATCCTCATGGTATTGGTAAACAAGCTCATCAGAATCCGTCTTTGTATCATAGACTCTGATCTGAGTATTATATTTTTCTTCAAAGGATAAAAGGGAGGCGTCCTCCAGCTTGAGTTCTGCCTGAACCTGTCTTGCAGTATGGGACAATTCTTCAATGGTTTCCTTTAAATCCGATACCTTATCACTGTCTGAAATACAATAACAGATATCATCCTTTACAAAATAAGCGATGTAATTTTCTGTTTCACTGATATCTCCAGTTTCTGTATTCTCGGAGGTTATTTTATTTTGTATTACCGTAACCAGCGCGTCCAGGCTTTCACTTGTATATTGTTCATATAAGGTATATTCATAATTCTGCTCCTGATTAAGGTACTGAAGGGGGAAATCCTCCATTTCCTCTACCGTATAATCCGCAATATAATCACTTGCGTACATCATATGCACATAGATTCCAAATCCATCCTCTTTCACATAGGCTGCGGAAACCCTTCCTGCATCTCCTTCTTTTAAGCTGTAAAGGATTTCCGTTGTCTGATATTCTTCTGGCAGCTTTAAAAACCGGATTCCTGTCTCCGATTCTAACGTTTCCATATCATCAAAATTTCTTTCCACATAAGAGTCGCCGTCATAGGAAAATTCATCGCACAAAGAAGGCTCTGTCGCATCAACCTTATAAAGCGTCCCCAGCGGAATTTCTTCATTGTTCAGCGAAAGAACAGCCTGCATTTCCTCTTTTTCAGTACCGCATGAGCAAAGAAAAAAAAGAAAGAAAAATAGTGTCAAAAATAAATTTTTTTTCATTTTATCCCCTTATTTCAAAATTAGTATTAAAAAATATAATAGCAAATGTGCTATATTTATTATAATGTATTATCAAATATTCGTCTATTAATATTTCATTTTTTTATTTTTATAAATAAGCTTATACCTCTTAAATTTTTTGGCCGTATTGACAAAAAACCAGGATAAGGCTATGATAAAACAGAAGAAAAAATGGGAGAGGTGGAAAATGATTATTTCAGCAGCTGCTTAAGGTAACAAAACAGGTGGAAGAGGGTCTCGTAAAAGAGGGCTTTTTTCTGCGCAGCGGAATAATCATTCTCATCTTTAACCGATTTTTTATGATTGACAGCAATGAATCCTTGACGGATTTATGGTGATGAATAGGTGTGGGAATTTTTATTCCTGCGCCTTTTTTAAACGGTAAAGGAGGATTTGCTATGTCTCAGATTCGTGTAGATCATTTAACTTTTTATTATCAGGGAAGCCCGCAAAATATTTTTGATGATGTATCCTTTCAGATAGATACAAATTGGCGACTGGGGTTTATCGGCAGAAATGGCAAGGGAAAAACAACCTTTTTAAAGCTTCTTAAGGCTGGAAGCAATGGAGAGGGCGGCCTGGGAAATGAAAATTTTGCATATGGGGGAAAGATCACCTGTCCGGAAAAAGTGGATTATTTTCCTTTTTTCGTGGAGTGTCCGGAAAGAAATACCATTGACATTGTAGAGAAAATGTACCCGGATTATGAATTTTGGAAGCTTTGCAGAGAGCTTTCCCTTTTACAGATGGATGCAGATATTTTATACAGGCCCTTTTGCACCTTAAGCGGCGGAGAACAAACTAAGGTGATGCTGGCGGTGCTTTTTTCCATGGAAGAAAATTTTCTATTGATCGATGAACCTACCAATCATTTGGACAAAGAAGCCAGAGAAAGTGTGAGAGAGTATTTGAAGGGGAAAAAGGGATTTATTCTGGTGTCCCATGACAGAGATTTTCTGGATCAGTGTGTGGATCATATTTTGGTGATCAACAGAACCAATATAGAGGTATATCAGGGAAATTTCAGTACCTGGTGGGAGCAGAAAAAGAAGCAGGATGCTTTTGAGCTTTCTGAAAATAAGCGTCTGAAAAGGGAGATAGAGAGGCTGGGAGCGGCGGCAAGGGAAGCGGGAGAGAGAGCCGACAAAGTGGAGGCTGTAAAAATCGGGAGGGTGTGCGATAAAACCATTGCCTCCAGAGCCTATATTGGTGAAAAATCAAGAAAGACACAGATGCGCAGAAAGACTCTTGAGAAGAGAAAAAGCCGTGAAATAGAAGAAAAATCCAAGCTTTTAAAAAATTTGGAGGCTGTGGAGGATTTGAAGCTGTTTCCCTTAAGGCATCCCAAGGAAAGATTGGCAGAGCTTAAGGATGTGCAGATTTTCTATGGAGAAAAGCGGTTAAAAAAGGTAAGCTTTACTATTGAGAATGGAGACTGTGTGGCCCTGCAGGGAAGAAACGGCTGCGGAAAGTCCAGCATAATTAAGGCAATTTTGCAGGAAGCAGGTACGGAAATAAAGTGGACAGGAGAGTTAGAAAAGGCGTCCGGTCTTGTGATTTCCTATGTGCCTCAGAAAAGTGGATTTTTAAAGGGAAACCTGGTTTCGTATGCAGAAAACAGGGGACTGGACATTCCGGTATTTCTGGCGCTTTTGCGCAAGCTTGATTTTGAACGGGAGCAGTTCGAAAAGGATATGGAGCATTACAGTGAGGGACAAAAGAAAAAGGTGCTGATTGCTGCAAGCCTTTGTGAGAAGGCCCATCTTTATATTTGGGATGAGCCCTTAAACTATATTGATATTTTTTCCAGAATGCAGATTGAGGCGCTTTTGCGCACATATCGTCCCACGCTGTTGATGGTGGAGCATGATCGAGCTTTTGTGGAAAAAATCTGTAATAAAAAGATAAGCTGTGAATAAAAAGGATAATGCACATGGGGATGTTTGAGAGCAGGGAAGGCCTGATCAATCAGGATAGATTTGAACAGGCTAAAAAAAAGGTCATAGGAACGGACAGGCAGAGACTTGGTATCGGAACCTTGTCGGAAAAAACAGTACATGCTGTTTTGAAGAATTATTATGAACCGGATGAGGATAAACAGGAAATTCCTATTGAAAATTTTGTGGCTGACATCTATTCTCAGGGAGAGATCATTGAAATTCAAACCCGCCAGTTTAACAAGATGCGGGATAAGCTCAAATGCTTTCTCTCCTTATATCCGGTGACTATCGTATACCCCATACCACGGGAAAAATGGCTGATCTGGATTGATGAGGAAAGCGGAGAGGCCAGCCCAAAAAGAAAATCTCCTGCAAAGGGAAATCCGTATCTTGCCTTTATAGAGCTTTATCGGATCAAAATGTTTTTAAAAGACCCGAATCTGCGTCTTAAGATCGTTTTGCTGGATATGGAGGAATACCGTCTGTTAAACGGATGGAGCAGAGATAAAAAGAAGGGCTCCACCAGGTTTGACCGGATTCCCACGCAGCTTGTGGAGGAGGTGGATATTACCTGCCTTCAGGATTACCTGCAGTTTGTTCCCTGGGAGCTTGCAGAGTCCTTTACCTCAAAGGACTTTGCAAAGGCTGCTCATATTCCGGTATCTCTGGCCAGAACGGTATTGAACATATTAAACTATGTGGGAGTGGTAAAGCAGGTGGGAAAAGCGGGAAATTCTTTTTTATACCAGACTGTTTGGTGACAGAATAAAGATTTCGTTAGAAAAACAGTTACAAAATTGTGGATTTCATTTTTGTTTGTTATGATAAAGGGTAAAGGAAATTTTTAGCTGATTTTCAGCGGAAAAGCTTACAGGAAAGGAAGTTATTTATGCTGGAAAATGTTATAGCAATCGTTTTGACTGTCATTGCGGCGGCAGCTGGAATCTGGTGCATGTGGTTTGAAAATTTTAAAAAGTAGATTTTATAAGCCATAAAAATTATTGTATTTTAAAAAGAATTGTGCTACACTAGGCACGTCAATTAAATAGCGTTATGGGTGTCGGAGGACAGGGGCACGGAAAATTTTTTGAAGCTGCTCTTTGTCTGGCTCCGGTGAAAAGGGAAGCAGGTGGAAGTCCTGCACGAACCCGTCGCTGTAATAGAGGAGTCCTGCTTTGCCGCAAGGTTTCACTCACTGAAAACATTATTGTTTTTGGGAAGAGAAAGCAGGGTGAGGATACTTAAGTCAGAAGACCTGCCCGTAACGGATGCTGTAGACCACGCGGATTTGGTTTGTACAGAAGGACGGATAGGATTTTTGCTGGAAATGATATCCCTGTTTTTTGTGTATAAAGCTTCTGCGGCCTGCAGGAGCTTTTTTATTGACAGGAAGGATGCAGATGCGTCTCTTTCCTTATAAAATCAGGGAGGAAAATGAAAATGACAGAAACAAAAAAGAGCAGTAAAAAAACAGTGATTGGCGTGCTGATTCTGGTAGTGTTGATTGCAGTGCTGGGAATTGTGTACGCAGTATTTCGCGAGAAGCCCACAGAGGGAACCAAGAATATTACCATCGAGGTAGTGAACAAGGAGCAGGAAACCTCCTCCTATGAGGTGCAGACCAGCGCGGAATATCTCAGAGGGGCCATGGAGGAGGCAGAGGGCCTTACCTTTGCCGGAACAGACAGCGAATTTGGCCTTACCGTGGATACGGTAAACGGTGAAACGGCGGATTACAATACGGACGGAGCGTACTGGGCCTTTTATGTGAACGGGGAATACTGTAACTATGGTGTGGATTCCCAGCCCATTGCAGACGGAGATGTTTTCACCATTGCCTATACGGTATTTACCATGGAAGAATGAAAATGAAAAAAATAACTGTCAGAGATATTACCTTAATCGGCATGATGGTGGCGGTGATCGAGGTATGCAAGGCAGCTTTAAGCTTCCTGCCCAATATTGAGCTGACCACCTTCTGGCTGATTTTGTTTACCTTGTATTTTGGCAGAAAAATCCTTTTGGTGATTCCTGTTTTTATCCTGATAGAGGGATGTATTTACGGCTTTGGGCTTTGGTGGGTTATGTATCTGTATATGTGGCCTTTATTGGTGCTTCTTGTATGGATTTTTAAAAAGCATGGCTCCGTTTGGTTTTTCAGCACCCTGTCCGGCCTGTTTGGCTTGTTTTTCGGGTTTTTCTGCGCCATCCCCTATGTGGTGATTGGCGCCTGGGACGGGGGAATCCAAAATGGCCTCTATGCGGGGTTTACCTGGTGGGTGGCCGGAATTCCCTGGGATATCGTCCACGGCGTGGGCAATTTTGTGCTGATGCTTGTGTTGTACCATCCCGTGCGCCGGGTGATGGAGAGGATGAAAAGCAGGTGGACTTAAGGGTCAGTCCTCCTCATCATTTTTGCTGGAATTGGGGAGAGAGAAAATAAACTCGCTTCCCTCTCCCGGGGTGCTGATCACATTGATATGCTCGCCGTGTGCGTTTATGATCTCTTTTACGATGGACAGTCCGAGGCCGGTTCCCTTTTTATCCTTGCCACGGGAGAGATCGGATTTGTAAAACCGGTCCCAGATCAGCTTTAAATCCTCCTTGGGGATGCCGATTCCTGTGTCCTTCACCGATACAAACAGCTTATTTTTCTTTTCAGCAGTCTCTATTTTAATAATGGAATTCTGATGACTGAATTTGATGGCATTGTCCAGCAGGTTATACAAAACCTGCTGTATTTTTCCCATATCTGCATTCACATACATGATATCCCCTGTGAGAACCATTTCGATGGCAATATTTTTCCGGCGGCAGGTTCCCTCAAAGGAAGCGGCAGTGCTTCGGATGACCTGGTTGATATCAAAGTCCGTGCGGTCTAGCAGCATGCCCTTGGTGTTTAAATTGTTCAGGGTAAGCAGGCTGTTGGTGAGCTTTGTCAGCCGCTCTGTCTCGTTTAATACAATAGTGAGATATTTGTCGTACATATCCGGGGAAATTGTACCGTCCTTCATGGCCTCCAGATATCCGCGGATGGAGGTGAGAGGGGAGCGGAAGTCGTGGGATACGTTTGCCACGAATTTTTTCTGATCATCCTCAGACCTGGCAATTTCACTTGCCATGTAATTCAGACAGGCGGCCAGATATCCGATTTCATCCTCGCTGTCCACCTGAAATTCGTAGTGCATATTTCCTGCGGCGTACTGCTCTGTGGCGTGTGTGATTTTCCGCAAGGGAATATAGACGATTTCCGTAAAGAAAATCAAAATAATCAGCGAAAGCAGAAATAAAATAACCAGAGTGATATAGGAAATATTCAAAAGGCTGTTGCAGGATTCCTCGATATCCTGCATATCACAATGGATGGCCACATATCCCTTTACCATATAATTTGAGGTGATGGGGGCCAGCACAGTGAGCACATCCGTGTTGAAGCTTCCAAAAAAATCTCCTATGGTATAATAGGAGCCGCTTGTGATGGTGGGATCAAAATTCTCGATCACCACCACATTTTCCACATCTATGGGAGTATTGGTGTCCAACACCAGACGCCCGGAAGGATTGATAATGCGGATCACGGAGTTTAAGTACACTGCCAGGGAATCCAGCTGTGTTTTTACGGTTTCGAGACTGGTCTCGTTGGTGTAAAGGCCGCTGGCGTAAGTATTTCCGATGAGAGTGGCTTCATAGTAAAGGCTTTCGGCTTTTTCCCGGATCAGATGCTCCCTTGTCATGCTGGGGACGAAGGTGGTGACGATGATAAAGCCGAAAACGCCGAAAATGAAATAAGCCAGCACAAATTTCAGATAAAGGGTTTTTTTCATGATTCACTGCGCACCTCAAATTTGTAGCCGATTCCCCAGATAGTTGAAATCTTCCAGTTAGCGTGATCCTTGATCTTTTCCCGAAGGCGTTTGATGTGCACATCCACAGTGCGGGTATCCCCAATGTATTCATAGCCCCAAATCTGATCCAGAAGCTGTTCTCTGGTAAAAACATGGTTGGGGGAGGAGGCCAGAAAATACAAAAGCTCCAGCTCCTTGGGAGGCATCTCCACGGTATGCCCCATATAGACCACGGAATAATTTGTAAGGTTGATGGAAAGGTCCTGATATTCCACACATTTGTCGTTTGGGTTTTCCGGCAGCACTACCGCAGGCTTATACCGGCGCAGAACGGCTTTTACCCGGGCCACCAGCTCCTTGGAGTCAAAGGGCTTTTCGATGTAATCATCTGCGCCCAGCTCCAGTCCCAGCACCTTGTCAAAAACCTCTCCCTTTGCGGAAAGCATGATGATGGGAATGGTGTGCTTTGCCCGAACCTCTCTGCAGACCTGATATCCGTCAATGCCGGGAAGCATCAGATCCAGAAGAATCAAATTGGGAGAAAAGCTCTCCACTGCAGGAAGAACGGACTCTCCATCGTTTACGATCAAGGTTTCATAGCATTCCTTTGTGAGATACAGAGAAATCAGCTCTGCAATGTTGTTGTCGTCATCTACAATTAAAATTTTCTGTTTATTTACCATACCTGCTCCTTTATATAAATCATACAGTTCTATCGGAAGGTTACAATGGTAACGCCTGCATCTCCCTCTCCATACTCTCCCAGACGGAAATCCTTTACGTATTTCAGGCGCTTTAAATGATTGTGCACGGCGTTTCTAAGGGCTCCGGTTCCTTTGCCATGGACAATGCGCACACTGGGAAGATGGGCCAGATAAGCGTCGTCTAAGTATTTGTCCAAAAGGGAAAGAGCCTCGTCCACTGTTTTGCCCAGAAGATTGATCTCCGTGGAAACGGAATAGGATTTGGACAGCTTGATCTTACCGGTATTGGTGCGCTGGAGCCTGGGGGAGGTTACGGTCTCCTCCTCTGCGAATACTAGGTCTTTTACGTTTGTCTGGGTGCGTATGATACCGCACTGGACGAACAAGGCTCCCTTGGAGTCGGGGAGTGTGCTTACAGTGCCCTTTAACCCCATGGAAACGATTTTTACGCTGTCCCCCTTTTTCAGCTTTTTGGGGTCGATTCCGATTTTTTTGGAAGTTTCGGAGGAATTCTTTAAGCTGAGCTTTTGGCTTTTTTCCTCTATTTTTCCTCGCAGCTTCTGCCTTTTTTTCTCAAGCTCCTTGATATCCGATCCGGCGCCTGCTTTATTAAAGTCCCGGATGGTCTCGTCCGCCACTTCCTTTGCCTCCTGCAGAATGGCTCTGGCCTTTTCATTGGCCTCCTGCAGGATACGCTCCTTTGCCCGGTCGATTTTTTCGTTCTTTTGTCGGAGCTGTTCTTCCAGGGTGCGGACCTTTTCTTTATACTGGGCTGCTTCCTGCCGTTCCCTTTCGATGGTGATCCGGCTTTGCTCCAAATCTGCGATCACATCCTCGAAGGTCTTTTCCTCCTTGCCGATCTGTTCCTTTGCGGCGTTTATGATCTCATCAGGAAGCCCCAGCTTTGAGGAGATGGCAAAGGCGTTGCTTTTGCCAGGTATGCCGATCAAAAGCCGGTAGGTGGGACGCAGGGTTTCCACATCGAATTCACAGCAGGCGTTTTCCACAAAGGGGGTGGAGAGGGCGTAGAGCTTCAGCTCGCTGTAGTGGGTGGTGGCTATGGTGCGGATTCCCCTGTCATGCAGATGATTTAAAATGGCAATGGCAAGGGCCGCTCCCTCCGTGGGGTCCGTTCCGGCTCCAAGCTCGTCAAACAGGCACAGAGAGTTTTCATCCGCATGGGCCAGAATGTGGACAATGCTGGTCATGTGGGAGGAAAATGTGGACAGGCTCTGTTCGATGCTCTGCTCATCTCCGATATCCGCGTAAACCTCCGTAAAGATACAAAGCTGGGAGCGGTCAAGAGCGGGAATATGAAGCCCCGCCTGTCCCATGAGGGCAAAAAGCCCCACTGTTTTTAAGGATACGGTTTTTCCTCCGGTATTTGGCCCGGTAATGATCAAAAGGTCGAATTCCTTTCCCAGATGGATGTCGATGGGAACCACCTTCTTTTTGTCCAAAAGGGGATGGCGTCCCTTTCTGATCTGGATATAGCCCTCTGTATTGAATTGGGGCCTGGTGGCGTTTTGCTCCATGGCAAGCTTTGCCTTTGCAAAAATAAAATCCAGCTGTGTCATCACGGTCTGATTTTGGGCGAGCTCCTCCGTATGCTCTCCCGCCATGGCGCTTAAGGAGGCTAAGATTCGTTCGATTTCCTCCTGCTCCTTTAAGGCGAGCTCTTTTAATTGATTGTTTAAATTCACCACAGCGGCAGGCTCGATAAAAAAGGTGGAGCCTGTGGAGGACTGGTCGTGAACCATTCCGCTTACCTGTCCCTTGTACTCTGCCTTTACGGGGAGGCAGTAGCGGTCATTTCGCATGGTGATCACTGCATCCTGCAGATAGGTGCGAAGAGAGCCGTTGACCATGGAATTTAACTGGGAATGTATTTTTTCATTGGTAAGCAAAATAGAACGGCGGATGCCTTTGAGCTGTGGGCTGGCGTCGTCTGCAATTTCCTCCTCGGACAAAATACAGCGGTTGATCTCCGAGGCTATCTGTGTCAGAGGAGTGAGCTGTTCAAAATATCCGTCCAGACTGTCTGTCTTATCCTCCTCCCTTTCCCTTCTTCCATAGGTGCGAACCCGGTTTACATTGTCCAAAAAGCCCGCGATCTTTAAAAGCTCCGATGCGGAAAGGGTGCTTCCCACCTCCAGGGACTTTATGGAAAATGAAAGATTGGTGTTGCTGCCAAAGGAAGTGCTGCCTGCTTTAAACAGGCGGGAGAGAGCATCCTTCGTTTCCTCCTGTGCTTTTTGTATTTCACGGATGTCTGTGGAGGGCAGAAGGCCGCGGCAGCAGTTTCTGCCCGGTTCGGAATCCGCTTTATCGGTTAAAAGCCGTATGACCTTATAATATTCCAAGGTCCTTAATCCCTTTTCGTTCATATTTCCTCTCATTCTGCCGCGCAGGCGGCTTTGAAATTCTGGAACGTAATCATTATAGCATAGGTGAAAAGGATTTTGGTATAGGATTCTTTACTTTTATAGGGGAATCCGATATACTTTTAGGGAAAGATGCCCAGGGAAAGAGGAAGAAGATGTCTGGTTTGGAACAGAAGGACAAAAACGATTTCTTGATTGAAAAGATAAAGGAACGGCCGGTGAATAAAAGAAAGCTGATCCGGCGGACCATCATCACTGCTGCCATGGCCGTTATTTTCGGTTTGATTGCCTGCTTTACCTTTCTTGTGCTGGAGCCGGTGATCAGCAACTGGCTTTATCCTGAGGAGGAGCCTCAGCCCATTGTCTTTCCAGAGGACCAAGAGGAAATGTCGCCGGAGGAAATGCTGTCTGACAATATGCAGGCCCAGAATCAGGAGGAAAGCAGACAGGAAACAGAGGTTGTGTTAGAGGAGGAACAGATTGAGTCAATTCTTTCTCAGATTCAGCTGGATAAAGAGGATTACAGACAGCTGTACACTGCCATGTCGGAATTTGTTTCCCAGCTCAATGAATCCATGGTGACGGTTACAGGGGTCACCTCCAATATTGACTGGTTTAACAACGTGCAGGAAAGCCAGAACCAATCCTTCGGCGTGATAATAGCCAACAACGGGAGAGAGCTCCTTGTGCTGGCGGACAATACGCCCATAAGTGATGCCCAGGAGCTTTCCATGGAATTCTATAACGGAGTGCAGGTAAAAGCCCAGGTAAAGCAGAAGGATTCCTTTACCAATCTGGCGGTGCTTTCCGTAAGCTTAAATGATCTTCCCCAGGAGAACAGGGAGGATTTGATCAAGGTGGCAGTTCTTGGCTCCTCCAATGCCAAAAATATTGTGGGAACCCCGGTGATTGCAATGGGAAGTCCCATGGGGATCAGCAATTCTGTGGGATACGGCATGATTACCGCCGTCAACAGCCAGCTCTTTGCCGTGGACAGAAATTATAAGCTTCTGTTTACGGATATCAGCGGAAGCAGAAATGGGGGAGGAGTGCTTTTTAACCTGCAAGGACAGGTAATCGGAATTATAACCAGTGAAAAGGCCGGTTCAGACATGACCAATGTGATTGGCGCTTACGGTATTACAGAGCTGAAAAAGGTCATCGAAAAAATGTCAAACGGCGAGAGCGTGGCCTATCTGGGCGTCAGTGGAGTGGATGTAACACAGGAGGCTCATGAGGAGCTGGGAGTGCCCTACGGAGCTTATGTGAGGGAAGTGGATATGGATTCACCTGCCATGCTGGCCGGTATACAGCAAGGGGATGTGATTGTAGCCATAGACGACAGAACCATTGTAAATTTCGGGGAATATTCTACGGTGCTTCTGCAGATGGAGGCAGGAGACCAGGTAAATATTCAGATCATGCGCCAGGCCCAAAACGAGTACAGGGAAATGAATTTCAGCATTGTACTGGGAACAGCAGAATAGAGAAAGGAGAGGGGCTTTGGGCCCTGTGAAAAATGAAATATATCAAGGACTTTAAAGAGGGAGACAGAATTTTTGACATTTACCTGTGCAAGCATAAGCAGCCGGCGGTGACAAAAAACGGGAAGGCATACGAAAATGTGATTCTCCAGGATAAAACGGGAACCATAGACGCAAAGGTGTGGGAGCCCAACAATCCCGGCATCGGCGATTATGACACCATGGATTATATAGAGGTTTACGGAGATGTGACTAATTTTTTAGGGACCCTTCAGGTCAGCGTAAAAAGAATCCGGGTGTGCAGGGAAGGAGAATACAACGCTGCAGACTATCTTCCTGTAAGCTCCAAAAACATTGATGAAATGTATAAAGAGCTGGTTTCTTTGATACGAAGCATACAAAATTCCTATTTGAGACAGCTTTTGGAAGCCTTTTTTGTGGAGGATAGTGACTTTGTAAAGGTATTCTGCAATTCCTCCGCAGCAAAAACAGTACATCATGGGTTTGTGGGAGGATTATTGGAGCATACTTTAAGTGTGACAAAGCTGTGCGATTATTATTGCAGCGCTTATCCCATTTTAAAGAGAGACCTTCTTTTGACAGCGGCCATGTGCCACGATATTGGGAAAACCCGGGAAATATCCGCTTTTCCGGCAAATGATTACACAGACGAGGGACAGCTTTTGGGGCACATTGTTATGGGAGCCCAGATGGTTGCGGGAAAAGCAGCCAAGATCAAGGATTTTCCGGACAGCCTGCTGACACAGGTGGAGCACTGTATTTTGGCCCATCATGGGAAATACGAGTATGGTTCTCCCAAGGTGCCTGCCATTATTGAAGCCTTGGCCCTGAATTATGCGGACGACACAGATGCGAAGCTGGAGACCTTTAAAGAAATTCTGGAAAATAATGCAGACAATGCTGGCTGGTTTGGTTATAACAGATTGTTTGATTCCAATTTGAGAGCCAGCAGGCTGCAGTAGAAGGAAAGAAACGTTTGAGAAGGGAGATTGAAATGAAAATCAGCGACAGCGTAAGATATATTGGTGTAAATGATCACAAGACGGACTTGTTTGAAGGCCAGTACCCTGTTCCGATGGGTATGTCCTATAATTCCTATGTGATTCTGGATGAAAAGATTGCGGTTATGGATACCGTGGACGAGAGCTTTACCGGAGAATGGCTGGAAAATCTGGAAAGAGAGCTGGATGGACGAAGGCCCGACTATCTGATCGTTCAGCACATGGAGCCGGACCACTCAGGGGGAATTCCTTTGTTCCTGCGCAAATATCCAGACGCAAAGGTGGCAGCTACACCAAAAACCTTTGAAATGATAAAGCAGTTTCTTTATGGGGAAGAGGACGGCGCCCTTTTACAGGAAAAGATTGCGGAAAGAAGCATAAAGGCGGAGAACGGAGGCACCCTGTCCCTGGGAAGCCACACACTGCAGTTTCTCTTTGCTCCCATGGTTCACTGGCCGGAGGTGATGATGACCTACGAGCAGACGGAGCAGCTTTTCTTTAGTGCGGACGCCTTCGGAAAGTTTGGAGCCCTGGATAAAGAAGAGCCCTGGGCGGACGAGGCCCGCCGCTACTATATCGGCATTGTGGGGAAATATGGAGTGCAGGTGCAGAATGTATTAAAGAAGGCAGCAGAGCTTGACATTGCCGCCATCTACCCGCTTCATGGACCCATTTTACAGGAAAACCTGGGATATTATCTGGATCTGTATCAAAAATGGTCCTCCTATACGCCGGAAAGCCAGGGAATTGCAGTTTTCTATGCTTCCATTTACGGACACACAAGGAAGGCGGCTCTTTTCCTTGCGGAGGAATTGAAGAAAAGAAATGCAGGGGAGGTTGTGGTTTATGATCTGGCCAGAACCGACCTGTCTCAGGCCGTATCAGAGGCTTTCCGCTATGATAAGCTTGTGCTGGCATGCAGCACCTATAACGGCGGTATTTTTCCCTTTATGGAGGATTTTATCCGAAGGCTTCTGGAAAGAAACTTTCAAAACCGCAGAATCGGTCTTATAGAAAACGGCTCCTGGGCGCCCATGGCTGCTAAGGTGATAAAGGGAATGTTTGAGAAGAGTAAAAATATTACTTTTACAGATACCACCGTCACCATCACGTCCGCCATGAAGGAGCAGGATAAGGAACAGATGGAGAAGATGATTCTGGAGCTTTTGGACAAATAAGAAAGTTTCAAATTAAAATGCTGCGAAAACGGGAGAAGGCATGGAATATCAAAAAAATGATCACGTTACCGTCACGATAGAGGATATGGATAAGGACGGACAGGGAATCGGAAAGGTTGACGGCTTTACCTTGTTTGTGAAGGACGCCGTTATCGGCGACCAGGTGGAGGCCAAAATTGTAAAGAGTAAAAAGCATTATGCTTACGCCAGATTAGAGAAGGTGCTTGCGCCTTCTCCTTTTCGCGTGGAGCCAAAATGCCCTGTGTGCAGACAGTGCGGCGGCTGCCAGCTCCAGCCCCTTTCCTATGAAAGACAGCTTTTGTTTAAACAGGAAAAAATCAAAAACAATCTCATCCGCATCGGCGGCTTTTCTCCCGACTATGTGGAAGCCAGAATGGAGCCTGTAATCGGCATGGAAAACCCCTTCCGCTACCGCAATAAGGCCCAATATCCTGTGGGAAGAGACAAAGAGGGAAGGGTGACGGCTGGCTTTTATGCGGGCCGCACCCACTACATTATTCCCAATCAGGACTGTCTTCTTGGTCCGGAGGAGAACCAGAAGATTTTGCAGGTCATCTTAAATTACATGGAAGAAAACCATATTCCACCCTATGAGGAAGCCACGGGCCTTGGATTGGTGCGCCATATATTGATCAGAAAAGGCTTTTCCACCGGCGAAATCATGGTCTGCCTTGTACTCAATAAAAAAATGACAAAATTGTCATATCAAGCCAGGGGCACACAGAAACGAAACAATGAATTTTTGCCTAATCAGGGAGAATTGCTTGCAAAACTGGCCCGGATACAAGGCATGACAAGTGTGTCAGTCAGCATCAATACCGAAAAAACCAACGTAATCATGGGAAAGGAAATACATAACCTTTGGGGACAGCCCTTTATCACCGATGTGCTTCATACAAGAGATATGCAAAGGGAAGGGTATCCGGCCACAGAAAGGGCATTGACCTTTAAAATTTCTCCCCTTTCCTTTTATCAGGTAAATCCCGTACAGACAGAAAAGCTCTACAGTCTCGCCCTGGAATATGCAGACCTTACGGGAAAGGAAATCGTGTGGGACTTGTACTGCGGCATTGGAACCATTTCCCTTTTCCTTGCAGAAGGCGCAAAAAAGGTGTATGGAGTGGAGATTGTGCCCCAGGCCATAGAGGATGCAAAGGAGAACGCAGTTTTAAACGGTATAGAAAACGCAGAATTTTTTGCTGGCAGTGTACAGGAGGCGCTGTCGGAGGAGGCCTTGGGAAAATCCATCCTGCCCCCTGATGTGGTGGTGGTGGACCCGCCCAGAAAAGGCTGCGATCAGGCATGCCTTTCCGCTATGCTGAAGCTGCGCCCGGAGCGGATTGTGTATGTGAGCTGCGACTCCTCCACCCTGGCCCGGGATTTGAAGATTCTGTGCGATGGGGGGTATGAGGTGAAGAGAGTCAGGGGTGTGGACCAGTTTGGGATGACGGTGCATGTTGAGACGGTAGTACTTTTGTCCAAACTTAATACCAAGCAGCATATCGAGGTGGAGTTGAATCTGGACGAACTGGATTTGACAGCGGCGGAGAGCAAGGCTACCTATGAAGAGATTAAGGAGTATGTGCTGGAGAAGTATGGCTTGAAGGTGTCCAGCCTGTATATCTCCTAGGTTAAGCGGAAGTGCGGGCTGGATGTGGGGCAGAATTATAATCTGTCAAAGAAGGAAGACGCTAAAGTGCCGCAGTGTC
>NZ_CALWMU010000027.1:0-48288 GCF_944382095.1 Candidatus Acetatifactor stercoripullorum | reverse complement strand
TGGCATTTTTTGAAAGTTGTGGATAACAGGATACGGCAGATTTGCCTGGTGGAGATAATTCTGCGGAAACTCAAGTTACAAATCTTCTTGACAAAAAATATCAATTAGGGTATCATGTAAAAACTGAGATGAATAAACACTGTGAGGGAGTAGTTGACAGCCCCCGGCTGTGGTAGTATCAACATAATGATGTTTTCATCTGGTATTACCGAAGCAGTTTTGCGATAATGAGACTCACGGACAAAGGCATTTTGGCGTGCCTGTTGTCCGTGGGTTTTTTTATCGGTTCTTCTCAAATCCAAATATCAGACTAAGGAGAATGTCATGAGTTTACTGAGTCTTTTTGTCATTGCAGTGGGCCTGTCCATGGATGCCTTTGCGGTGTCCATCTGCAAGGGACTGGCCATGAAGGAGGTAACCCTGAAGAAAGCCGGAATCGTGGGGCTTTGGTTCGGAGGGTTTCAGGCGCTGATGCCCCTGATCGGATACCTGCTTGGCAGCCAGTTTGAACGTTACATCACTTCCGTGGACCACTGGATTGCCTTTGTCCTTTTGTGCCTTATCGGAGGCTCTATGATAAAGGAGGCTCTCTCTAAAGAAGAGGAATGCGCCAACGCTTCCCTGGATGTCAAAACTATGCTCCTGCTTGCCGTGGCCACCAGCATAGACGCGCTGGCGGTGGGCGTCACCTTCGCTTTCCTGCAGGTGGACATTGCGGCCGCCATTTCCCTGATCGGCGTGATCACCTTTTTCCTCTCTTCCATCGGCGTAAAGGTGGGAAATGTATTCGGAATCAAATACAAGGCAAAGGCAGAGCTGGCCGGAGGCATTATTTTAATCCTTATGGGCCTTAAAATTCTGTTGGAGCATCTGGGGATTCTTTAATTCCCCAGACGCCGCATTTCCGTATAAGCTAAAAGCAGAGGGCCTACTCCCTTTGCGTCATCCTCCACAACGGGCTCGGACATATAGTACTCAAAGCTTCCATCCCGCCTGGTATTGTTTGCCGGTCCAAGGCCGGCCACCAGACAGATGCCTCCCAAGCTTAGGCTGCCGTCCTTTTCCTTCAGGTATTTATCGCAGATGCCATGGAAGGCCTTCAGTCCGTATGCCCGGTAGGACTCCGGCAGGAAGCCTAAACGCACGCCCTTTAACAGGGAATATGCCATAATGGCGCTGCCGCTTGTCTCAAGATAATTGGGTTCCTTCCCGCCCAGGGCAGGCAGCTGATACCAAAGACCGCTCTCATCCTGGAACTTAAGCATGGAATCCGTAAGGTCCACAAACACCTGTCTGAGATTGTCGTAATCCTTCTGGCAGCTTTCGTCCGGCTCACACTTATCCAGGGTATCCAGCAAGGCCATGGAATACCATCCCAGGGCTCTCAGCCAGAAATTCTGAGACAATCCCGTTTCCTTGTCACACCAGAAAATTTCCTTGGACGCATCATAGCCGTGATAGTAAAGTCCGGTCTTTTCATCCCGCATCCTCTTTACCACATTTGCAAACTGATGGAAGATATCCTGATAATTCTTCTTATCGTTAAATTTAGTCTCATACTCCATATAAAAGGGCTGTCCCATATACATACCGTCCAGCCAGACCTGATTGGGGTATATTTTTTTGTGCCAGAAGTTACCCTCCGGGGTTCTGGGCTGGTTCTGCACCTGACTGTAAATCAAATCAATGGCCTTGCGGTACTTTTCCTTTCCGTTAAGCGCATACAGGGCAAACAGGGTTTTTCCCGCGTTCACATTGTCTATATTGTACTCCTCCACGGAATACCCCTTTATGGTGCCATCCTCATTTACTCTGTGATCAATAAAGGCATCGGCAAATTCATAGTATTTCTGTTCCCCTGTAGCCTGGTAGATTTCCAGAAGCGCCAGTATCATGCAGCCGTCTATGTAATTCCAGCCCACAGCCTTTCCTTCCTTTGCCTTCTCAATATTCCAGGCCGGAATATCCAGAGTGCTTTTTTCAATTAATTCATCAATATACTTCTCAAAAATTGGCATTTGCATGCAGTTTTCCCTCCAATCAGTCTTGTAACCTCTTACAATCACAATTTTACACGCAAATGCCCGCTGCGTCAATGAACAATTCCTCGGACAGCTCTTCCCCCTTGGGGCGCTCCCCTTCAGGCCGTCTCCAGCTTATAGAAATTCAGAGCTGCCGCCAGCATAAACAGGACGGTAGCCAATGTCAAAAATACGATCATAAGGAAATAGGCCAGGTTGAGACCCCCTGCAAGGAATCCCACAAAGGCTCCCAAAAAAGCGAATCCGATTACAATCCCCTGTATGAAAAGCTGAAACAGCTGCCTGCCCACTCTGCCCAGAATATTTCCGGTGAGCGCTTCCGCCACAGCAAGCGCATACAGCTTATTGGCGCTTAACACCACGTAAAACACCACACAGAGAGCCGCCGTAAGGGGCGACATCCCCATCACCACAGCTCCCGGCAGCGTAAGCAGCAGGCCATTGATCAATGCCTGTATGTGCTGTATGGCTGTAGCATACCACAGCTTGCGGAAGGCTGTGTCCGGTATCAGATAGGTGTAGGGAGAGGCTATCTCCTTTGCCCATTTCCCGCTCAAGGTGGTAAAAATAAAAATCACGTAGGCAGAGACACCCGGAATCATAAAGGGCGTAAGCTCTCCCATGCCGCCCTCGGCAAGATATAAATACGCAATTAACACTCCTGCTATCAGCGCCGCCCCGGTATTTAGGTCAAAAATAAAGAACCTGCTTTTGCGATATTCCAAAAGCTGCCTGTAAAACAATGCTTTTGCGCCTGTTCCCTTATAGGTCACCCTGGCCGTGCCGTACCTGGTCCGCTTTCCAAGCCTTTTATCGGTTCTGCCCTGCCTGCGGCTTACCAAAACCTCCTCGTAATCATCCGCAAATTTCATAGCGTCCTCAAAGTACGCGCCCGTGCACCGCATACGAAACGCCGCCCAGAGAACCGCCGCCAGAAAAATAAAATAGGCCGCCGTTCCTGCCAGATTTACCGCCGTTGGCCCGGTGAAAATCAGGTGCAGCACCGCAATATACCAGCCCGCCACAGGAACCATCTGCACCAGATCGCTGTTGAGGAAATTTAAGACGCTGGCAAGACTCAGCCCCTGAGTGATATAAAAATAAATTCCCACCGCCACAAACATTGCCACCAGAGCATAGGCGCCCTTTACCACCATCTGGCGGACCTTAGGACTTTTCCACTCAGCGCCGTAGAGCAAAAGCATTATGCCCCCCTCCAGCAGATTCTCCACCAAAATGGAGAAAACAAAATATACCGTCACCTGCAGCCACCCCACATGAAAGAGAAGGGCTCCCAGCACTGCCACTGCCAGATTCAAGACGGTCTGTATGCCGAGATTTTTCAGATGAGCATACAGAAGAATCTTTTTCGGCGTCACAGGCGATGAAAACAAAAAATGTACATCGCTTTTTCGGTAGATCAATCCCTTTCTTTTGGCATAGGCAATGAGGTTTCCCGGTATCACCCAAAAGGCAAAAGCAGTCAGAACTGCCGCCATCCAGGAGGGGGAATCCATCCCATATTCCTCCAGCATAACCTGCAGAGAGAAGGGAATCATAACTGCATACAGCAGCACAAAAAGCAGATAAATATATGTGATCGGCTTTTTCAAAGCCATTTTTACACGATTTACAAAAATCCGCCGGTATAAATAGAAAATCGCTCCCATATCACTCCACCCTGTCCTCTTCTTTTCCGGAGCCGGTAACCTGGAAAAACAGCTCTTCCAGATCCTCATCCCCCACTTCCTCTCTTGTATAGGTTCCCAGAATATTTCCCTTGTCCATCACAAAGGTCACATCCCACAGCTCCTTGACCATCTCCAGCATATGAGTGCTGATCAGCACGGTACTGCCGTTATCCCTCAGCTCCCGCACCACCTGCTTGAGCTCCTTGATGGCTGCAGGGTCTAAGCCCACCATGGGTTCATCCAGCAGAATCACCTTAGGGGAAACTAAAAGCGCACAGCAGATGCTGACCTTCTGCATCATACCCTTGGACAGCTCATTTCCCAGCTTATCCTGCTTGTCCAAAAGCTCAAATCTCTCCAAAAGCCTTTCCGTCTCCTGGTCTCCCACGTTCAGCCCATAAGCCCTTTTGATAAATTCCATATGCTCCCTCACCGTCAGTGCCTCGTACATGCTGGGAATCTCCGGTACATAGGCAAAGGAACGCTTGGCCTCCATATCCCGGGAGCTGAGCCCCTGAATGCGGATACTCCCCTCAAAGCGCAGCAGCCCGGCAATGCTTTTGATTACGGTAGATTTTCCAGCTCCGTTGGGACCCAGAAGAATGCCCACCCGACCATCCGGCACCCGAAAGCTCACTTTGTCCACCGCCAGTGTGGAACCGTATTTTTTTGATAATTGAATTACTTCAAGCATATTTTTCCTCTTTATACTTTCTCCTTGTATTTTCGTCCCTTTGTTTTTACGATAAATTTTTCCAAAGGCCGTTTACACCACTGCATACCCAGCCACACCCAGCAGTAGGCTGATTCCGTAAATCAGCAAAAGATGCAGCGGATAAAACAGATAAAAAATGTATTTCAGCTTAAGTCCCCTCTGCCCGTTATAAAAACCAATGGGAAGAAAGGCTAACGGCGCCGTAACCTCCCATGCAAAGGCCACACAGCCTGCAGCGATCAAAGCCGCCTTTTTCTTTCGAAAGGCATACATCACCGTAATGCACAGCACTCCGATGGCCGCATAATCTGTTTTGAGCGCTTCTGCCAGCCCGCAGCAGACCAAAAGGGCGGCCGCCGACAAAAACAGCTTTGCCGCCAGATTTGGGGCTTTCCCGGAAAAGAACTGTGCCTTCCATATCTTATCGTATGCAAGCATGGCAAGCAGTCCCAAAAACAGGGTAAAAAATACATTTTGATAGGAAAACTCCAATACCTGCGCATTAAATGCCAGGTCAAAGGGTATCTCCGAGATCAGGGCAAAAATTCCCAGACGCAGCGCATATTTTTTCACATCATGGGTTTTTTGAAAGCCCTCTATGAGCAAAAAGCAGAAAATGGGGAAGGCAATTCTCCCTATCATCCTCATAGCCGTATAGGTCAGGTATAAAGCTGCGTTTTCCTCAAGCCACAGAATCAGGTCTGCCACATTTTGTGAGAGCGCCGCTTCCATATAACCGCTTGCCATCAAAAACCGTCCCAGCAGGGCAGCCCCCACATGATCGATAAACATGGTGACAATGGCAATGATCTTTAAGGTGCTTCCGCTGATTCCTCTCTTTCTTGTATCGGGTGCAGACAAAACAGCTTTTCCTGCCTGTTCATTGATCTGTAAACTATCCATAGACAATCTCCTTTAACTATTGTTGTATTAGTCAATTAATACAATAATATAAATGATATCATTTGTCAATCACTGAATCAGAACGTTACGTTTTTTAACGTGCAAAACCGCTGTCCGAAAAAAAAATTTTTTTCACGCAGAAAAAAGACAGGTCCGAAAACCTGTCTCCTTCCTTATCCCACCTTGTAGCCGTTCCCCCACACAACCTTGAGGTAACGGGGCTCCCTGGGATTTGCCTCTATCTTTTCTCTGATATGCCGGATATGTACCGCAATGGTATTATCCGCGCCAATGGCCCTCATATGCCATATGCTCTCATAAATCTGGCTTATGGACAGAACCCTTCCCCGCTGCTGCACCAGAAGGCGCAGAATATTGTACTCGATGGGGGTAAGCTTTACCTCCCGTCCCTCCACGGTAACCGTCCGGCGCATATCGTTGATTTCCAGCCCGTCTACCTTATAAATTCTATCAATATTGGCGCACATATTCACCAGCTGCGTGTATCTGCGCAGCTGGGATTTCACCCTGGCCACGATCTCCAGAGGATTGCAGTCCGCCAGCACATAATCGTCTGCGCCCGCATTTAACGCCATAATCTTTGCGGTCTCAGACGCCTGATTTGACACCACTACAATGGGAATGCTGCTCTCCCGGCGGATCTGCCCAATCATCTCAACGCCGCTGCTCCAGCCCTTATCCTGAAGCTCCACATCCACCAGCAGTAAATGGTACTCCCCTGTATGCAGCTTCCTGTGAAGCTCCTTATCATCCTCAATGGTCTGCATGCGGATTTCCTCTCCCTCCAGCAAAGAGCCGATAGCCTCCGCAACTCCTGTACGATTGTTGTAGATTAAAATTGTCCTTTCCATAGATGCCGTACCTCCCTACTCTTCCTTAAAATAGATACTCAAATCCAGATTATTTAGAATGTGCTCAATGGTTTCTTCATCATAACCGCTAAAGTCCAGCTGCAGATCCCGCCCGTTCACGGAAATCACTGCATGGGTTGAGCTCACCATTCCTTCCTCCATTATGTCAAACAGCATATATTCCAGCCCCTGGGAATTGGTATATTCCCGCTCATTGTCACTCTCTCCGGTAAATACAGTGCTGGAGGCATATCCCGTAGCATCCCTGTGATCCCACTGGGACATGGAAAAACAGCATTCCTCATAGTTTACGGTGAGCATCACCCGATCCCCCTCTCCCATAACTAAGACCCTCTCGTTCAAGGGCGTTCCCCCCAGCCAGTCCTGGTCAGGAATCGCTATGGAAATATCCTCCGCTTCCTCAAAGGCTTCTATGGAGGTATACTCCACCGGCACATAGGTCTGTGCTTCCAATACCTGCGGCTCTTCCCGCTCCTGTGCCAGAGCGCTTTGTGCCGCTTCTGCTTCCGCACCGGCTTCTTTTGCGGGTAAAGTTTCTTCTTCCGTCACCAGCGCTCCTTCGCTGACAGCGGTAAAGCCGTTTTCCGTCACCTGGAAAATACTTTTGTGATAATTCATGGCCGTAACCGTTCCCGCCCCGCAGGCCAGAAACAAAACCGCCGCAGCAGCCTGCATTGCCGTTTTACGCCTCCGCCGGTTCAACAGTCTCCTGTGTCTAAGCTCATCTGTCACGCAGTCAGCGGAAATATGATACCTGGGCATACTGTCCACGGCCTGTTTATATGCTTCCTTAAATTTACGCAAAATCATACTCCTCCTTCAGCGATTTTCTCAAAAGCTCCCGTCCCCTGGTCAGCTGGGATGTGACGGTGGATTCTTTACGTCCCATGACCCTGGCGATTTCCCTGACGGAAAGCTCTTCATAGTAAAACAGATGAATCACCTCTCTGTATCTGACAGGCAGTGCGCTCACCGCCCGAAACAGCATTTCCTTCTCCTCCTCATTCATCAGGCTTTCCTCCGGCCCTGGCACAGGTTCCTCAAATCTTCCACAGAGAGCCTTGCAGTCCTGCTCCCATATCTCCTCCCGGCTTCTATGCCGGTTCCATGCACTGCGCCAGATTTTGCGGCAGGCATTTAAGGTCACATGGATCAGCCATGCCTTTTCATGTTCCTCTCCCGCAAAGGACTCCTGCCGTTTCACGTACTGATAAAAAACCTCCTGTACCACATCCTCGGCATCCTGCACATTCTGCAGCTTGAGAAAGCTGATCTTGAACAGCATATCCGCATACCGGTCAATTTTTAGTTGTAGCTCCTGATGGTTTCTTTCCTGTTCCGTCATTTTTTCTTTCGCCTTAAGGCAAGCCTTTCTATTAAGTAATATCCCTTTCAGGCATAATATACTGCAAACTTGTAAACTTTTTGCATATAAACTCATCAAAAAGCATCAAAAAAAGCCCTGTACAAGTATTAGACTACTTTACAGGGCAAAAAGTTTCATGATTCATAAAATTTAATAGAAAACCTTCATCAGCGTCAATCCCCTGGACGGAGCCAGCGCCCCGGCCAGCTGTCGGTTTTTGGCCTCTATCAATGCCGGGATACTGTCTGCATCCCTTTTGCCTTCCCCCGCCTCCAGCAAGGTTCCCACAAGAATCCGCACCATATGATGCAGAAATCCATTTCCGGTAAAGGTAAAGGAAATCAGACTTCCCTCCTGTTCCACAGAAATGGAATCCAGCCGCCTGATTGTGGATTTCTTTCCCTTCTTTGCAGAGGTAAAGGAAGCAAAATCATGCTCTCCTTCAAGATAACGGGCTCCCCGCTCCATGGCAGACAAATTTAAAGGCTCCGCCACCTGCAGGGAATACCGCCGCAAAAACACATCCGGCACACTGCTGTTTAACACCAGATACCGATACTGCTTGCCTTTTGCATTGAGTCTGCTGTGAAACCTGGGCCCCGCCTCCGAAACCTCCGTCACTGCTATATCCTCAGGGAGATACCTGTTTATGTACTGAAGCATTTCCCTTGTGGACATCGGGCAGTTCGTGTGAAAATTTGCCACCTGTCCCAGCGCATGAACCCCCGCGTCCGTTCTTCCGCTTGCAGAAAGCTCCACCGGCTCCCCGCACATTCTGCCAAGAAGCGTCTCAAGACGGCCCTGAATGGTATTTTCAGAGCTTCCCTGGCGCTGCCAGCCCTGGTATCTGGTCCCCTCATACTGCAAAAGAAGCCTAATGTTCCTCATGCGTTTCTTCCTCCTTCCGGTCTTTGGAAATCCCTTCCAGGTCCTCCTCCTGCAGCCTGCGGAAACAGTTGATCCCGCTCACCAGAATCATCACGCTGTTCTTGGTAGTGTCAAAAACCCCCTCCTCATACATGGTGTACACAATTAATCCCAGAGGAACCGCCACAATCATCCCCAGCACACCTCCGAATTTATAGCCCAAAAACAGCAGAAACAAGGTAGGTATGGGCGGCACTCCGATAGAATCTCCCACGATCTTAGGCTGAATCAACTGACGGGCAAGCTGCCCCACTCCCCATATGATCAAAAGTCCAATGGCCATCTGGTAATCGGCGCTCAAAATTTTCAATATTGCCCAGGGCACCATAACGGTTCCCGTTCCAAAAAAGGGAAGCAAATCCAAAAATGCAATTCCCAGAGCAATCAAAAGCACATAGTCCACATGAAGTATACTAAGCCCGATCACTAAGAGCAGATACATCCAGATTTCTATTTTCAGCTGGGCCTTCAGATAACCGCCCACGGCCTTTAACAGCGCCCGCTTCAGCATACGGTAACGGGTCTGAATGGACTCCGGCGTGTATTTGCGGAACCATTCCCCGATCAGATGCCGCTCCGCCACAAAGAAATAAGCGGACAAAAGAGCCATAATCACACCAATAATAATGGTGGGGAGCCGCTTTGCAAAATTTCCTGCCGCTGCGATGGTAGGGGAACCCGCGCGGCTAAACAGCTCTCCCACGTAACCGCCAATCTGGTCTGAAAAGCTTGTGAGAGTGTTCTGGATATCTACAGGCAGCCTGCTGTAGATAATACTGAGATTTTGACCAATTTCCGCAAAATCCTCCTCCATGCTTTCCCATATCTGCGGCAGGGAATTGATCAGACCCACAATCTCCTCCACTAATTTTGCTCCAACAAGATACAGCACCAGCACCACAAGCCCGATTACCACTATGATAACAAATGCGCTGCCCACCTTCCTCTTCAGCTTGATCTTTTCCTCAAAAAACCGCACAAAGGGCCCGGCAATCAGCGCAATAATCCACCCCGCCACAAAAGGGGAGAAAAAAATCAACAGTCTGGGCACAAGAAAACAAACCGCCAGAAACACCAGTCCGGCAATCGCCAGATTTGTCAATGCCTTGCAATACTTCTTCACAGCGCTTCACTCTCCCCCCTGCTGCGGGCCCTCTGTCCCAAGGAATGTTTCTATCACTTCATAGATTTCTTCTCTTCCCTGCTTGGTCTGGGCCGAAAAAGGAATGATAAGAGTCTCCTTTGATGCGTCCAGCGTAGTTTTAATCAGCTTTATCTGACTCTGTATCTGACTGCGCTTTATCTTATCCAGCTTGGTGGCGATAATAACAGGCTGATAACCGTTTCTGCAGATCCAGTCATACATAACCACATCGTTCTTTGTGGGCGCGTGCCTGATATCCACCAGAAGAAAGACCGTCCGAAGCTGTTTGGAACGGCGCAGATAATTTTCAATCATTTTTCCCCACTGGGCCTTCACGCTCTCGCTGACCCTGGCATAGCCGTACCCGGGCAGATCTACGAAGTAAATGGCATCATTTACATTGTAATAATTGATGGTCTGGGTTTTTCCGGGCTGTGAGCTGATCCGCGCCAAAGACTTTCTGTTCATCAGCGCGTTAATCAGAGAAGATTTTCCCACATTGCTCCTCCCCGCAAAGGCCACCTCCGGATAGGCATTATCCGGCAGCTTGCTGGTAATGCCGCAGACCGTCTCCAGATTTACACTTTTAATTATCATTTTTCCTCACTTTTGTCAAAAAAGCGCCGCCCAAAAGGCGGCGCCTGCTGCATAAGACGCTGCCGTCTCATGTTTATTTCGCTCTCTTCATAGCCTCTCTGTGAATGGTAAGGGGCTTGCTGTCCCCCTCCACCGCTCCTTTGGTAACCACACAGGCCTCTATGGTATCGTCCGAAGGAATCTGATACATGGTATCCATCATAACGCTCTCCATAATGGAGCGGAGTCCCCGGGCTCCAGTTTTGCGCTCAAAAGCTTTTTCCGCGATGGCCTGTATCGCATCCTCCTCAAAGGTCAGCTCCACATCATCCATGTCAAACAGCTTTTGATACTGCTTGATCAAGGCGTTTTTCGGCTCCTTCAGTATTTTTACCAAGGCCTCCTTATCCAGTCCTCTCAGGGATACGCAGATAGGCACACGTCCCACAAATTCAGGAATCAATCCATATTTCACCAAATCCTGCGGGGTAACCTCCGCAAGCAGATCGCTGAGCTCCTTCTCGGACTTCTTGGAAATCTCTGTGTTGAATCCAATGGACTTGCGGTCCAGTCTGGACTCCACGATCTTCTCCAGTCCGTCGAAGGCCCCTCCGCAGATAAACAAAATGTTGGAGGTGTCGATCTGAATCAGCTCCTGATGGGGATGCTTTCTTCCTCCCTGAGGAGGAACGCTTGCCACAGTCCCCTCCACAATTTTCAGGAGGGCCTGCTGAACACCTTCTCCGGACACATCACGGGTAATAGAGACATTTTCACTCTTCTTTGTGATCTTATCAATCTCATCAATATAAATGATGCCAAACTGAGCGCGGTCCACATCATAGTCCGCAGCCTGAATGAGCTTTAACAGGATGTTTTCCACATCCTCGCCCACATAGCCGGCCTCGGTGAGGGTGGTGGCGTCCGCAATGGCAAAGGGCACATTGATAATCTTTGCCAGAGTCTGGGCAAGATAAGTTTTGCCGGAGCCCGTGGGCCCTATCATAATAATATTGCTTTTCTGCAGCTCCACATCATCCAGATCCTTGGGCGCCGTCACTCTTTTGTAATGATTGTATACCGCCACAGACAAAACCTTTTTTGCCTCCTCCTGGCCAATCACATAATCGTCCAGAAAATGCTTGATCTCCTTCGGCTTCAAAAGATTAATCTCGGGATTTTGAACCTCTTCTACTTCTTCATCCTCCAGCTCCTCCTCCAGAATATCGGCGCAGATATCCACGCACTCGTCACAGATATATACCCCTGCCGGTCCCGCAATCAGCTTGCGCACCTGGCTCTGGGTTTTGTTGCAGAAGGAACATCTTACATCATTACCGGAATTTTTACCTGCCATTAATTTACTCCTGTTTCCTCACTTTTACTTTCTGCGCTTTTTACTTGGTCTCCTGCACGTCATGGGAGACGATCACCTTATCAATCAGTCCGTATTCGCAGGCCTCCTGTGCGCTCTTCCAGTTATCACGCTCAGTATCCGCGCAAATAGTCTCATAATCTCTTCCTGTGTTTTCCGCCAGTATACGGTTCAGCTTCTCTTTGGTTTTCAAGATATGCTTTGCCGCAATCTCAATTTCCGTAGCCTGGCCCTGGGTTCCTCCCAGCGGCTGGTGTATCATGATTTCCGCGTTGGGAAGGGCAAAACGCTTTCCCTTTGCGCCGCCTGCCAGCAGAAAAGCCCCCATGCTGGCCGCCATGCCGATACATACTGTGGATACGTCACATTTGATATAGCGCATGGTATCGTAGATAGCCATGCCCGCCGTAACGCTGCCCCCGGGGCTGTTAATATAAAGGTGGATGTCCTTCTCCGGATCCTCCGCCTCCAAAAACAGCATCTGTGCCACCACAATGCTGGCCGTGGTCTCATTTACTTCTTCTCCTAAAAAAATAATCCTGTCTTTTAAAAGTCTTGAATAGATATCGTAAGATCTTTCACCCTTGCTTGTCTGTTCAATGACATAAGGTATTAAAGCCATCTCAAATCCTCCAATCCGTCAATTCATAAAATCCACATCAGTTCTATCATATCCCACTCAATTTCCTTTTTCAATGAGAAAACGCTGATTTAATAAAAACTTAACATACATACGGTTGTACCCGGGAATTTCCCGGGTACAACCGTATGTCTCTCTCCCCATCGTCCTTCTGTGCGGGCTTAAGCTTCCTCTTTGGTCTCTTCCTCTGCCTTTTGGACCTTTGTCCTGGAAGCCTTTGTCTCCTTGGCATTTTCCACCACGAAGTCCACCGCCTTTTTGATGCAGATATCTTCCTTTACCTGCTTTTTGCCGTTTTCGCCAAGCAGTTCCTTTACCTTTTCAGGCTCAAGCTGATAAGCCTCGCCCATTACCTTTACCTCTTCCTCAAATTCTTCCTCGGAAGCCTCAATCTTTTCAGCAGCGGCAACTGCCTCCATAACAAGACGGGACTGGATTCTCTTAAGGGCCTGAGGCTTTACCTGCTCCAGCATTTTATCTGCAGTAAGACCGGTAAACTGCATATACTGATCCATGGAAAGACCCTGGGACTGGATTCTCTGGGCAAATTCATCCACCATCTGTCTCTGCTGTGTCTCCAGCATGGCATCAGGAATCTCCATCTGCGCTTCCGCAATGACAGCGTCTATCACGGCATCCTCCTTTGCGCTCTTTGCCTCAGCCGCCTTTCTGTCTCCCAGCTTCTTTTTCACATCCTCCCTGTACTCTGCCATGGTGTCAAATTCAGACACCTCGCTTGCAAACTCATCGTCGAGCTCGGGAAGCTCCTTTTCCTTGATCTCCTTAACGGTACACTTGAACACAGCGGGCTTTCCTGCAAGCTCGCTTGCCTGATAATCCTCGGGGAAGGTCACGTTCACCTCAACCTCTTCGCCGATCTGTGCGCCGATCAATCCCTCCTCAAAACCGGGAATAAAAGCACCGGAGCCAATGGTCAGAGGGTAGTTTTCTCCTTTTCCGCCCTCGAAGGCAACGCCGTCCACAAAGCCTTCAAAGTCAATTACCGTCATATCCTTGTCCTGTACCGGCCTGTCCTCCACGGTAATGGTCCTTGCATTGCTCTCTCTCTCTCTGCCGATTTCCGCTTCCACTTCCTCATCGGTTACTTCCACGTCCATCTTATCCACCTTCACGCCCTTATATTTTCCAAGGGTCACCTCCGGCTTCAAGGCCACCTCCGCCGTAAAGACAAAGGGCTTTCCAGCCTCGATCTGGGTCACTTCAATCTTTGGTGAAGAAACAATACTCTCCTCACACTCCTCCAGCGCACTGTCATATGCCTGGGGAATCAGGGCATTGGCGGCATCCTCATAAAATACCTCCCTGCCATAAACCTGCTCAATCATCCTGCGGGGCGCCTTGCCCTTGCGGAAGCCCGGGATGCTGATCCTGTTCTTATTTTTTCTGTAAGCCTCATCCAGCGCCTTTTCCAATTCCTCCGCAGACACCTCGATGGTCAGCTTTGCCATGTTCTTCTCTAACTTTTCTACCTGTAAACTCATTCTATATTTCCTCCTTCAACCGCCCTGTGCCGGGTATCTATTCATTCTTTCATATAAAAATCAGCACATAATTACAGTCATTTTAGAATTATAGCATAGGACCCGCAAAAACACAAACATTTTTACGAAGATTTTTAGTACATGTGGGTTGCCATCACAAGCAGTCTCCCTTTTCTTCTTTTCTCCACATATTCCCTGGCCCGCTCTCTGGTCTGCACGTCCATACCCGTAAAGGGCTCGTCCAAAAGCAGAATCCGGGAATCCGCCTCCAGGGCCCTCACCAGCGCCACGCGGCGCTTCATGCCCCCGCTCAGCTCCCTGCAGGGCTTATAAAGAGCTTCCTCCTCCAAAAGCTCCCTCAGAGCTCTTTTGGCACACTCTCTGTCCCCCGTAACCAGCTCCACATTCTTAACTGCACTGTAATCCTCACAGAGCCTGTCCTCCTGAAACACCATGCTGCAGTTCCCCTGACGCAGGATGCTGCCCTCATCCGGCTGTTCCAATCCGCACAGCAGGAAAAGCAGCGTGGTCTTGCCGCTGCCCGAAGGGCTTTGGAGCAGAACCTGCTCTCCCGGTCCGTAGCTGGCGGAAAGGTTCTTTATCACGGATAACTCCCCATAGGACTTGGATACTCCGCTTAAGAGGAGCCTCCCCTCTGTACCGGACTCTTTTTTTAAGGCGGACCTTCTACAGGAGGGCTCCCACCTGAAAAATAAGGAAAGCAGAAAAAGAACCGCCCTCTCAAATACTACGCTCAGCAGAATCACCACAGCCGTCCAGGCAAAAACTCCCGCCGTATCCAGATTAATTTTTGACAGATACAGCCTTTCTCCGATGGAAAAATCCGGTATCCCGATCACCTCTGCCGCCACGCCGGATTTCCAGCTCATGCCCAGGGATATCTTCATTGCGCCGTACACAAAGGGCTTCAGCGCAGGCCGGTAAATATAAAAAAAACGATTCCAAAAAGGCAGTCCGAACACTCTCCCCATTTCTAAAAGCTTCTGATCCGCCGCCCTAAGCCCCTCCAGGGTCTGAACATACAGATTCGGAAACACCACTAAGAAGCTGATAGCCGCCGCCAGCGCGGAAGACCCCCACCAGATCAGCAATATCACTGCAAAGGAGGCCACCGGTATGGCTTTTAAGAGCGTCATGACCGGAGAAAGCACCTCCTCAAGCAGCCTGCTTTTATAACTTGCCCCCGCCAGGAAAAGTCCAAGCGCCGTCCCCAGGAAAAAGCCTCCTGAAATACGAAGCAGGGAAGCGCCCACACTGCACCAGAAATCCGCTCTCGGCAGCAGCTCCCACAGCCGCCAAAGGGCCTGGGTGGGCGTGACCAGGAGAATGGGATTGTCCACCCACAAAGCCAATCCGTGCCACACAGCCAGCCAAAATATGACAATTAAAATTTTGCGTCCCATAATTTACTGTCCCATATAATAGAAATCCTCTCCTGGCAGCGCTCCTCCCACGGATTCCGGGGACTGCCCATAAAGCACCTCAAGATATCCGGAAAGTGCCTGCTTCATGGCTTCCCCTGTGATGCAGGTTATATTACACCGGGGAATCGCCTTCTGTGCAATGGCCTCCTCAGCTACAATCCCCTGGGAAACTGCAAAAGACGCACCTGTTTCCACGTCCTCATTAATCTGCGCCGCACTCTGACTGTGCTCTTCCAGGAAAGAGCGCACCGCCTCTTCCTGCTCCTCCAGAAATTCCTTCCTTACAACCGTAACTCCGGTTACCAGACTGCTGCCGTCCTCCCCCTGCACCTTGTCCCATTCCGCATTCAGATCAAGCACAATGTCCAGTTCGGGATTCTGGACGCAGGCTGATGTCACAAAGGGCTGGGGCAGCAGGCCGATGGCGTCGGGGTTTTCCGCAAGCACCGCTGCCACCTCCGCAGCCTCGGACTTATACTCCAGCACACAGTCCTGAGTGGTCATTTGATTGGCATTTAAAAGATACTGCAGGGCATAATCCGGCGTGGTGCCTTTGCCCGTCAGATAAATGGTTCTGCCTTTCAGATCGGCAATGCTCTCCACAGAATCGTCCCCCGACACCACATAGAGCACGCCCAGTGTGTTAATATCTATCACACAGACATTGCCCTCTGTTCTCTGGTACAGCACGCTGGCCACATTGGCCGGAACCAGCGCGATATCCAGCTCGTCCTTGACCATCAAAGGCAGCAGCTCATCCGCCGACGCCGCCATCTGAAACGCATAATTGTTTTGCGCCTCCCCATTCTCCGCCTTCTCCATCAAAAAAAGAAGTCCCATGGAGGTAGGCCCTTTCAGTGACCCCACGCGCACCGTCTCCCCTTCCTGCGCAGATGTGTCTCCGCTTCCCACGCAGCCTGTCAAAAGCCCAGCGGCCGCAAGCAAGGCAAGGCCCAGCATCCATATTTTATTTCCTTTTTTGTTTCTTTTTATTTTTGCTTCATTCCTTTTCATTGTAGTTCTTCCCTTCAAAGGCTGGGATTCCGGTGAGCTTTTCGCTTCCCGGTCTCCGTTTTATGCTAACCTTTTGACCCTGACATCCAGTATAACAAAAAAATGAAAAAGTTACCATCATATTTTTTTTTCTGCCGTTCATACTATTACCAAGATAAGTGATGGCAAACACGTGATGTCAAAACTTATCTTGATCATATAAACTGCAAAAAACAAGAATGTATTCGGAGGTGAAACAAAATGGCAAGCAGAAGTAATAGAGTAGAAGTTCCTGAAGCTAAGGCAGCAATGGATCGTTTCAAGACTGAGGTTGCATCTGAGCTTGGCGTAAACCTGAAGGAGGGGTACAACGGTGACCTGACTTCCAAGGAGGCCGGTTCTATCGGCGGAGAAATGGTACGTCGTATGATCAGAAAACAGGAAGAGCAGATGAAGTAAAACACTGTACAAAATGGAAGGCGCCGCAAAATCATCAAAACAGATGATACGCGGCGCCTTCCGCTTTGTGCGCAGGCCCATGCCTATATGACAAACACCATTTTTTTCTCGTCCGAAAGCTCCTTAGAAAACCGATAGCCCAGAGCCGAAAAGGCTTTCACGCCCTCCAAATCTGAAATATCATTTTCCGCAAGAAACCGGACCATCTCTCCCCTTGCCATTTTGGCAAGGGTTCCCTTTTGCTTTACCCGTCCTCCCTCCAGCTGTCCGAACACACAGGTTACCAGTTTATCTCCTGGCTTTAAGTACTGCTCTATGGCCCGTGAATATTCTCTGGAGGCCAGATTTAAGAGAATTCTGTCCTGATCCCACACAGCCTCATACAGCAGACTGCCCCAAAATTCATACAAATCTCCGGCTCCCTCCACTGCAAGCGGCGCCTGCATCTCAAGACGATATGGCACAACCCCGTCAAAGGGCGAAAGAATACCGTAAAAGCCGGACAGTATCCGCAGATGCTCCCCTATGTAGGCAAGGGCCTTGTCCGTAAAAACCATGGGAGACATATGCTGATACTGAAGCCCCTCATAGGCAATGATGGCAGGAGTCAGGCTGCGTGTAAGATCCATGCAGCGTATCCTGTCATAATTTTGGCGGGCCAGCTTGTCATTGCACCTCCACAGGGTCTTGAGCTCCTGATAGTCCATGTCCGCCATAAGCTGTGCGAGTATCCTTGTTTTTTCCAAAAATACCGGCGTTCCCTCCACAGGAAAGGTGTCCGTATCCACTTTCATTTTCTTGGCCGGTGAAATGATAATTCTCATCCCTATTCCCCAACGCCTACAGCTGTGAGAGCATCTGCCCCGGATTCTCTGCTGCCTTTACTTTTCCAAAGGCCTTTGTGATCACACCCTCTTCATCGATCAGATAGGTGGTGCGGACTACTCCCATGGTCTTTTTGCCATACATATTTTTCTCCTGCCATACATCATAGGCCTGTATGGCCTCAAGGTTGACGTCCGAGAGCAGTACAAAGGGAAGATTGTACTTTTCCTCAAATTTCTTATGGGAAACTGTGCTGTCCCTGCTTATGCCAATTACAACCGCATCCTTTTCCAAAAACTGGGGATACAGCTCCCCGAAGCCGCAGGCCTGTCTGGTACAGCCCGGCGTGTTATCCTTTGGATAAAAATACAGCACCACCTTCTTACCTCTGTATTCCTTCAGGGTGTGCATGACCCCATTTTGATCAGGCAGCTCAAAATCAGGCGCCTTTGTTCCCGCTTCCAGCATAGTTTATTTTCCCTTCGTCCTTTTTCTCTATTCTCCGAAAACAGCCTTGTAATCTGCCTGGAATTTGGCAATGCCTGCGTCCGTCAGCGGATGCTTCACCATCTGCTCAATTACGGCATAGGGAACCGTTGCAATATCCGCTCCCGCCAGAGCGCAGTCCGTAACGTGAATGGGATTGCGGACGCTGGCTGCGATAATTTCCGTGTCCAGATCAGCCACAGCAAAGATTTCTGCAATTTCACGGATCAAATCTACGCCACGCTGGCTGATGTCATCCAGACGTCCCAGGAAGGGAGACACATAAGCAGCACCGGCGCGAGCCGCCAAAAGCGCCTGATTCGCGGTAAATATCAAGGTAACGTTTGTCTTGATACCCTCAGCGGAAAGCACTTTGCAAGCCTTTAATCCCTCCACGGTCATGGGAATCTTAACTACCATATTGGGATGAATCTTCGCGATTGCCCTTCCCTCGGCAATCATTCCCTCTGCGTCAACAGTTGTGGCTTTTACCTCGCCGCTGATAGGGCCGTCCACAATGGAGGCAATCTCGGCAATCACCTCTTCAAAGACTCTGCCAGCCTTTGCAATCAGGGACGGGTTGGTGGTAACCCCACAGATAACCCCCATATCGTTTGCCTTTCTGATCTCCTCCACCTTTGCGGTATCAATAAAAAAACGCATACTTCACACTCCTTTTCAAATTATAATAGGGTTGTTATTAATTTAAGTATATTATATTTTCCAAAAACAGCAAGTCAATTTTTGCTGTTTTTAGGACTTTTTCCAAACAGCCTTAGCTGCCCGGTATCCGGTTTTTTCCTTCCATCCCCAAAGAAGCCTTCCTCTTTTTTCCTCCTCCAGGCACTCCCACAGCATATCCAGACAAAAGCGCATATCTCCCGGTCTTTTTTCAGGGTCCCTTCTGGTGCATTCCGCCAAGAGAGCCTCCAGCGTTTTCCGGCATTTCCTTTCCCCGCAGCGTCCGCTCTTTTTTTCTCTTAAGCTCCCGCTCTGAAGCATATATTCCAGCATTTTTCCAAAAGCATAAATATCCCCCGCAGCAGACAGCCTTTCCCCGGTCAGCTGTTCCGGAGGCGCAAAACCCGGCGTTCCTGCCCGGTCTCTGTTTTCCCCCAAAGCACAGGCGCACCCCAAATCCAAAAGCTTTGCCCGTCCATCCTGTAATATCTGCACATTCCCCGGGTTTAAGTCTCTGTAAAGCACAGGCTTACAGCGCTCATGAAGGTAGAGCAGCCCCTGGGCAAGGGACATGCCGATTCTGGCCGTCTGGGCAGGGGAAAGTCCCCCTCTTTTTTCCACCAGATGCTTCAGGCTCATTCCCGGAAGATACTCCATAATCAAAAACGCCCTGTCCTGTTCCTGCCAATGATCGCAAAAGCGCGGAAACAGGGGATGAGACACTTGCCCCAGCAGCTTTGCCTCTGCGGCCAGCATTTCCTTTTTGCCGCTTACCTTACAGGCAAAAAATTCTCCCGTATCTCTCCTTTTTACCCGGTACACCCTGGAGAAGGCTCCCTGTCCTGCGCTGTCAAGCATTTCATATCCCTTCTCGTACAGCTTCCTCTCCATTTCTGCCCCTTTCCCTGTTATCTCACCTTCCATCTCTTAATCCCCCTCCCTTTTCTGCCAGGGACACCACCAGCGCCGCTCCCAGTCCTTTGCCTCTCTCTGCGGCCTTCGCCCGTATTTCTGCCTCCCGCCCAAGCTCCCCCAGACGCTTATCCAGCTGCCTCTGGGTGCGCAGACTCTCCATCTCCATACACCCCTTGAGCATCTCCTCTGTCAGATTACTGCAAAAGGAAGCCGTTGCCAGTAAAACCCCGGCGCCCGGCTGTAAAATTCCCTGTTTTATGCAGAAACGCTCTTGTCCCTCTCCGCAGCCGCCGCTTCCACAGACTTCCGTGTTTTCTCCCGCAATTTTTTTCACATTGGGCCGCAGAAACCTGGTGTTAATCTGGTAAATACTCTGCCCGCCCCGGTGAAAAAGCAAAAAGCCATCCCCTCCGCACAAAATACCCGATACTTCTATGTCTTTTCCAGCGCCTTTTTCAGCGCCCTTCCCAGCACATTTCCCAGACATTTTTGTTCTGTAGTCCAAAAGCTCCTCATCCACCCTCCGAAGCGCCCGCTCCAGGCTTTCTTTTACCGCCCTGCTTTCTGTTCCTCTGCCTTTTGCACAAAGCAAAGCTCCCATACGGCGGTACCACAAAAGAAGCTGTCCCGTAAAATACCTGTCCCCTCCCGCTGCAGCCGGGTCGCAGCACACGCAGGCAAAGGCCAATGCCGTCTGCCTGCAAGTTCCCTGCTGCAAAAGCAAAGACACTCCGTCTTTTTTTCCTGCGCCCCGTTTATGGTAACAGGAAGTTAAAAAGTCTCCCATTTTTTGTCTCCCTATTCTGTTTTGATTTGTTTGTGAAATTTTGTGAAAAATAAGATTTTATTGATGGAAATAAAAAGAAAAATCGGGGAAGGGCAGCCGCCCTCCCGCCTTAATTCAGAAAAATATTGGATAAATCGTTGAAGAACAGAAATACCATAAGCACCATGAAAAACATAAGGCCGATAAAATGCACCATGCCCTCCTTTTCCGGAGGAATGGGCTTGCCGCGGATAACCTCAATCAGCAGAAAGACCAGCCTGCCCCCATCCAGCGCCGGAATGGGCAGAAGATTTAAGATTCCCAGGTTTACGGAAAGCATCAGCGTGATATTTAACATATTCACCAGGACATTCATAAAGCCTTCGTCCTTGGTCTCCTCATAGGTTCTCCCCACCAGGTTCACCGCAATGCCCACCGGCCCCGCAACATCCTGCCTGTCAACCTGGCCCCTTACTAACATCCCAAGGCTCTTATAGGTCATCTTTACACAATAGCGCATTTCATACCAGGCATATTTCAAACCGTCCAGCCCTTTAAGCTCCACAAATTCCGCATTAGAGATTCCAAGCATATACCGCCCTGTGGTCTCATCATACTGGGGCGTCAGCACTGTGCTGTAACGCTGCCCATCCCGTTCATACACCACATCCACAGTCCCCGACTCATACAGCATGGTAAACAGCTGAATTTCCTCGTACAGGTAAACCTTTTCCCCGTTCAGGGAAACAATGCGGTCTCCGTCCATAAGCCCCGCTTCTGCAGCCGCCCCGTTTTCCAGCACCTCCGTAGCCACCGGGTCCCTGATCACAATCAGATTGACCATGATCAACGCGATAATAAAAGCCAAAATAAAGTTAAAAAACGGACCTGCAAATACAGTGGAAATTCTTCCCCACACACTGGCCTTTAGAAAGGAGCCCTCACTGATTTCCCCCTCCTTGGTCTCCAGCCCGTCCTCGCCTTCAAACATACAGGCTCCGCCGATAGGAAACAGCTTCAGGGAATATTTGGTCTCTTTTTTCTGAAAGGAAAAAAGCGTAGGGCCCATTCCCACCGCAAATTCCACCACATGTATCCCGTTAGCCTTGGCCAGCAGAAAATGTCCAAACTCATGTGAGACAACCACCACCCCAAATATTATGATAAATAAGATCAGTGTTACCATCTGCTACTTAACCTTTCCTGCAATAAATTCATAAACCTGCCGCTGTGTTTCAAGGATTTCCTCCACAGTTGGATTTGGAAGGTTTTTGTGCTGATCCATGGATTCCTCTATCAGCTGCGGTATCTGCAGATAGGAAATCTTCCGCGCCAAAAACAGCTCCACCGCCTTTTCATTTGCCGCATTGTACACCGTAGGCATGCTTCCTCCCAGTCTGGCAGCTCTGTAAGCCAGGGCAAGGCCTGTAAAGGTGTCCGTATCCGGCTTTTCAAAGGTCAGATTTCCCAATTCAAAAAAGTTTACCCGCTCTCCCTCCATGGGTCTTCTGTCAGGATAAAAAAGAGCATATTGAATGGGAAGCTTCATATCCGGCATCCCAAGCTGCGCCATAACGGCGCCGTCCACATACTCCACCATGGAATGAATTATGCTCTGAGGATGGACTACCACCTCAATCCGGTCCAGGTCCACTCCAAAAAGCCATTTGGCTTCCATTACCTCCAGTCCCTTGTTCACCAGCGTGGAAGAGTCTATGGTGATCTTGCGCCCCATGGTCCAGTTTGGATGCTTCAGAGCGTCCTCCACCTGTATGCCTTCCAGCTCTTTTCTGGTTTTCCCCCGGAAAGGTCCCCCGGAAGCGGTCAGAAATAACCTGGATACCCTCTCCGCCGGTTCTCCGTTCAGGGACTGGAAAATTGCGCTGTGCTCACTGTCCACCGGCAGAATGGAAACACCCCGTTCCTTTGCAAGGGGCATAATAATATGGCCCGCCGTAACAAGGGTTTCCTTGTTGGCCAAAGCGATGTCCTTACCGGCCTCAATAGCGGCAATGGTAGGCTTGATACCAATCATTCCCACAATGGCGGTAACCAATACCTGCACCTCATTCAAACCTGCAATTTCCAGCAGTCCTTCCATGCCGCAGGTTACCCTCACGTCCAAATCTGCAACTCTTCTTTTCAAGTCCGAAGCCGCCTCTTGTGTCCACATACAGACCGTGGATGGCCCAAATTCCCGGACCTGCGCTTCCATCAGTTCCACATTGGTGCCTGCTGCCAGCGCCGACACCGAAAGGTCTTTGTTGCTTCTTGCCACCTCTAACGTCTGTCTTCCTATAGAGCCCGTGGAGCCCAATATTGCTATTCTCTTCATGGTATTTCCTCAATTAAAAACGAATCATCAGCACCGTGAGAAAGTAAATCATAGGCGCTGTCACTATCATACTGTCAAAGCGGTCCATAATGCCGCCGTGTCCCGGGATAAGATGCCCGTAATCCTTAATGTCATGGTTTCTCTTGATGGCGGAGGCCGCCAGGTCTCCCACCATGCTCATCACTGCGGAAGCGGCGCAGATAAAGGCAATCATCCACGCAACCGTCTGATCGGGAAATGCTTTCTCCACAAAAAAATATCCGTACAGTCCGCCGATTAACGCAGCTCCGGCCACGCCGCCAATGCAGCCCTCTAAGGATTTATGGGGGCTGAGCACCGGGAATATCTTTTTCCTTCCAATCAGCTTTCCAACTGCATAGGCGCAGGTATCACACCCCCAGGAGCTGATCAGAATCATCCATACCATATAAATTCCCTGTGGGCACATACGAGTGAGGTACACAAAGGACAGCATCACCGGCGCATACAGAAAGGAAAAAAAGGCGGCTGTCACCTGACCCGCCTGAAATTTGGGAAAGGTCACCACGTATACAAGCATCAGACCCATAAACACTCCCACAATGCACATGAGCATAAGCTGTGTGTCCCCCGAGAAGAAAACAGCCCCATACCAGCACAGAATTCCCGCCATTCCCACAATTTCAAGGCCATTTAATCCCTTTGGCTTCGACGCACACCGAAGGGCCTTTGTCAGCTCCCTGTAGGCTATGAGCGAGATAACCAGCAATATGGCCGCAAGGGGAATCCCTCCAAACCCCATGGCTAAAAGCGCTATCAAAACCAATACAATCCCACTGGCAAGTCTGGTCCAAAACATAGGGTTATTCCTCCTTTAAGCCGCCATATCTTCTGTCTCTATGATTATATGCCTCCACCGCTTTGACCAATTCTTCTTTTGAAAAATCAGGCCAGGCAACCGGGGTAAAATAAAATTCCGTGTATGCAAGCTGCCAGAGCAGAAAGTTTGAAATTCTCTGCTCGTTGCAGGTGCGGATCAAAAGGTCCGGATCCGGTATCCCCGCCGTGTCAAGAAAGCCTGCAAAGACTTCCTCACTGATCCCTGTCTCTGACAGTCCACCGTCCTTCACCTTCTGCACAGCCTTTTTCACAGCCCGCAGAATCTCGTCTCTGCCGCCGTAATTGATGGCGATCTGAAAATGAAGGCCGTCGTTATTCTTTGTTGCCTCCTCCAGCTCCTCAATGCGGCTTCGGATATCCTCGTCAAGCCTCGACTTTTCTCCCAGCACCCGGACGCACATACGGTTCTTCTCCGCCGTCTTCAGGCAGGTTTTCATATAGTTTCGCAGAAGCTTCATCAATGCGTCCACCTCATCCTGGGGACGGTTCCAATTTTCCGTGGAAAAGGCGTACACCGTCAAATATTGGATTCCCATTCTGTATGCCTCCTCACAGATGGTCTCCACTGTCTTGGCCCCCTGGACATGTCCGTAATTGCGGGGCATTCCCTTTGCCTTTGCCCACCTTCCGTTTCCGTCCAGGATAATCGCCACATGCCTTGGCACTTTTATTTCCTCGCTCATTCTCCCACATGCCTTTCCTTGTTTTTACAGGACCACATACCACTCGGGTTATACACAAGGGAGCGGATAAGCTCTCGCATTCTCCGCCCCCGCATTGATTGGACTTTACACCGTCATGATTTCCTTGGATTTGCTGTCCATCAAGGCATCTATATCCTTGATGTACTTGTCGGTGAGCTTTTGAAGCTGCTCCTCCAGCTGCTTTATCTCATCCTCAGAGACTTCCGTTTTCGCCAGCTTCTTGAAGGCATCGTTTCCATCTCTTCTGATATTGCGGACAGCCACCTTTCCCTCCTCCGCCTTTTTCTTTACTTCCTTCACAAGATCCTTTCTTCTCTCCTCGGTCAGCTCCGGGAACACCAGACGAATCACATTGCCGTCATTAGAGGGATTGATACCCAGATCAGAGGTCAGAATCGCCTTTTCAATCTCCTTGATCATGGACTTCTCCCAGGGAGATATCTGAATGATCCGGGCCTCCGGAACGGTGACATTTCCTACCTGCTGAATAGGAGTCGGCGATCCATAATAATTTACCTTGATCTTATCCAGTACATGGGGATTGGCTCTCCCGGCCCGGATGGTGGCATAGTCCGATTCCAGATAATCATATGCCTTTTTCATTTTCTCATCATACTGCTGTAGTCTTGTATCCATATTTCCTCCGTCCCACCGCTGTGAAGGTTTCACCGCGGTTCCAATTTTATTCTTTACCTGCCGCCAGATTTCATACGCTTTAAACGATAACCTTTGTTCCCGTAAACCGTCCCTTCACGGCGTTTACAATACTGTTTTCCTCCTGAAGTCCAAACACCCACATGGGCATCTTGTTTTCCCTTGCCAGAATCGACGCCGTCATATCCACCACCTGCAGATTTTTGGCAATCACTTCGTCAATGGTGACCTGATCATACTTTCTAGCCGCCGGGTTTTTGTTGGGATCATCATCGTACACCCCGTCAATAGACTTTGCCAGCAGGATAACATCTGCTTCTACCTCTACCGCGCGCAGCACTACTCCCGTATCGGTGGAAAAATAAGGATGCCCTGTTCCTCCTGCAAAAAAGACCACCATGCCCTGTTCAAAATACGACTCCGCCCGGTCCTTGGAAAAGAGTTCCGTAAAGGAACCGCATACAAAGGGTGTGAGAATCCCCGTCCTCATGCCCTGGGAGCGGAAGATTTCCGACACATAAATACAATTCATAACGGTGGCCAGCATTCCGATCTGATCCGCCTTGGTGCGGTCGATATTTTCACTGGAGCGCCCTCTCCAGAAATTACCGCCTCCAATGACAATTCCCACTTGAAAGCCGGAATCAGCCAATTCCCTGACCTGCAGTGCAACCTTCTTGACCGTTTCTTCGTCAAAGCCGCTTTTTTGAGGACCTGCAAGAGCCTCACCGCTGAGCTTCAGTAATATTCTGCGCATGTTCTAACTCTCCTATTTCTGTTTTTTGCCTTCCATTTTGTAATCCTTAAAGAAGGAAGAGGGGCTGACATCCGCATAGCACTGAGAGCACATACCTTCGATCACCGCACCATTGTTGATTTGAACGGATTTTGACTTGATGTTTCCCATGACAATAGCCGACGCATCCAGAATAACCGGTCCCTTTACATCAATATCTCCCTTTACGGCGCCGGCAATGGAAGCGCTTGTGGCCGTAATATTACCGATAACAACTGAGCTTGCCCCGATCTTTACCGCACCCTCGCTGACAATCTCACCGTTGATTTTCGCGCTCTCCGCATAAATCTCTGCCGCCTTGGAATTACCCGTGATATAGCCGGTGACATTTAGCTTCCCTAATATATCAATATTTCCAATGATATTTCCCACCACATTTAAAAACCCTTCCGACGTGATATCGCCAGAAATGGTCATTCCCGCAGTGATAATAGAGGTTTCGTCCGAAACACTCTTTCGTTCGTAGGTATCCATTCTGTTTTCCGCCCCCTCTTCTGCCTGTTCTTCCATTTCTGTGTCAGGCGCAAGCGCCTTCTCCACCACGCTCTCCAAATCCATTTCCTGGGAATCCGGTTCTTTGTTCTGCTCTCCGGATGTGCCGCTTTCCAAAGCAGCTTCCCCCTGCCCAGGCTGCGTATACAAAGACTGCGTATGTACCGGCTCCGCTTCCTCCTTTACGGCTTCCGCCGTTTCCTGTATGCCAGACAGCCCTCCCTGGTCCGCTTCTGCCACCGTCTGGGGAGGCTTTACAGACTCGCCGTTCCTTTCCGCATTTCCTTCTGCATTTTGTTCCTCTTCCGGCATTAATTCATTAACCGCCTGCGACAGGTCCTCCTTCAAATCTGAGAAAAAACCCATGGTACCTTATACCTCCATTCATTCATTGTTTTTTGTTTTTATATGTTGAACCGGCTCTGTTTCCTCTGTAATTGGCAAAATTACAGTATCTTCCAACGCCAGAATGTTCTCAATAATCACAGGCAGTGCCTCCAGGGTCGTGCTCTTATTTACGGAATCGTGCATCAGGATAACCGATGTTTTTCTCTGGTCAATCTCCTTGGTACAATTTTCCACCACCATATCCACCGTCAGCTCTCTGCTTCCTCCGTCTCCGGCAGACACATTCCAGTCAAAAAAGCGTACTCCCTGACTCTCCAGATAATCTGCAAGCTCCTCCATTGGTACATCGCTCACCTTGTTGGAGCTTCCACCCGGAAACCGATACACCGTGCTTTCTATACCTGCAGCCTCATACACATACTCCCGTATCTTCTGAAAATCTTCTGCAAAGTCCTCTTTGGAACGATAAATTTCAGAGTACTCGTGGCTGTAGGAGTGCATCCCCAGCGTGTGGCCCTCCTCAACAATCTTTTTCAGGATTTCCTCTGAGGCATCCCCTTCCTTTCCCACCACGAAAAAGGTTGCCTTCACGTCATACCTGTCCAATATTTCCAAGATTTCTTCCGTATGCTTACTGGGACCGTCGTCAAAAGTCAGATATACCTTATGCGCCGCTTCCTCCTGTCTGGAAACGGCATTCCCCGAAATCTCCACATCCTCCGGTTCCTGAGTTTGTCCTTCCCCATCCTCCTCTTTTGTCTCCCTGAAAGAAAGAAGCTCCTCCAGCTGCTTTTGCTGCTCCTGTGCAGTGCGCTCCAGCGTTTCCAGCTGAGAGGAAAGCATATCAAGCCTTTCATTCAGACTCTGTATCCTGCCAAACAAAATCAGGCACAGGATAAAGAGCATCAAAGTGAATACAGACAACGGCAATAAAATGAGCTTTTTTCTCATTGCCGCGCCTTGAGGATTCTCTTGCGGCATAGTCTCTCCCAATTTGATCTTCTTTTTTATACTTCCGTAACAGTATAGCATATTCCACTTTTTTGGGAAAGACAAAAATACAAAAAGGACATGAAAAATGCCCTTTTTTTCGTTTTCCTTTATCTGTCCTGTGTCTGGCTTCTTTTCTTTTCCGCCCCACATCCGCTGCAGCCTGCACATCCACATCCGCAGCCGCCCTTTCTGATGCGACGGAGCTGGTTTCGTATGATAAAAAACGCTGCAATGGCTATTGCCGCCACAATCACAATATCTGCCATGTGTCTTTCCTTTCTTATTCTTATAAACATAGGCGTTTACGAAACTCGCTGACAAAGTCAAGAACCCGGTCATAATAACCAAAAACGGGTTCCGAAGCAGTGGCTAGTCACCCTTATTTTGGTTATTATGCCCAGTTTCTGATACCAGGGAGCGAGTTTCTCAATTACCTATCTTATAAACAGTCTATGTCAGTTTTCCTGATCGTGTGCATTCTGAAAAAGCATCTGCTTCCTTAAAGCCTCCAGCTCCTTCTCCAGCTCCCGGACCTGACGTTCTGCGGTCTCAGCCCTTTTGCGCTCCCTTTCCGCTTTCGCCCGCTCCCTTTCCGTGTTGGCACGTTCTTCCTCCCTGCCCTCTTCCAAAAGCATCTGCTCTCTCTCAAAGATTTTCATATAATGTACCGCCACCTTCCTGTCCTGTTTTACTCTTTCCACCATTCCATGAAGCGTGCGCAGCTTTTCATTTACCGCGTTTGCTTCCGTGCTGTCCTCCATGTAATGCAAAAGCTGTGCCAGCTCCTCAGGAGGGTCCCCCTTCGTGCCCCTGGTATATAAAAATAAGGTGCGGTCCCCGTCCTCATAATACATATAAGGTTCTTCCTCACAGCTTCTCCTTATCGTATAAAGCATCCGGTTTAAGCCAAAGGGATCAAAGGGCGTAATCACGATCACATACACATTTTTCAAAAGGGCATAATCCTGACCAGACCTGAGGCTGTCCGCATCAATCTGCGCGTGATAAAAGCGCACCCTCCTGGGATACACCATTGCCGCACCGCCCCTCCCATAAAGGCCAGGCTCCACATCATAGATATATCCCTGTCTGCCGCTCTCTTTCGTCTCTTCCAGACACACGTCCAGCCGCGCCCCATGTAAATCCGTGTCGCATCCATAATAAGTTCTCTGTGCTATGATCTCTAATCTTCCAAGGCTTCTTCCAAGTATCATCCCCAGCAATATCCTGCAGAATTGCTCTCCGATTTCCGGATGTGTCACCATGGTATTGAACAAAAAATCATCCAGCAGATTCAGCTCTTTTAATTTTCTTTTTTCCACAGCTTTCCCCTTTCGTACTTTGGCAGATGCAAAGACAAAGGGTTCTGTGAAAGCTCTCTCCCCTTCCGTGCATCCCGCCTTATTTATTATTTTGTCCATGGGATTTGCAACCGAAGCGGTTAAGAACCTTCCCTGATATGTAACTTTATCGTAGCAAATTGCAGGCATCCTGTCAAGCGCGAAAGTGCCGCAAAATCACCTTATTTGATGATTTTGCGACACTCCCAATTCCCCAAAAACAACTCTTGCTTGCCGCTTAATTAATATTTTGGCGTCCATATCCTTCTTTCATCAAAGCGTCCCTTAATATTCCTGTGATAGAACATGTCCGGTCTTGCTTCTCCCTTAAATGTGTACCAGAGCTCCTCCGGTACGCCGGAATACTGCCACACTTCTCCGCCGCGCCAAAATCTTACCTCCAGCACCTCGCATTGAGCGTCATACGCCGCCGTGTCAATGTGTGTGCCGCCAAATTTGAAATGTTTAATGATAAAAGCCCCTTTCCTTACAACTGTCAACCCGGGCCATTACGCCCAACCAATGTATTCATCGCCATCTGCGATCTGTCCACCGTAGAATTCCCCAATTCACGTATGACAATTCCCACCCACTAAGACAATTGCATTTGTTCCTGTTGTATCAAAAACCTGCTATGTAAAAATCCTGAAAATTCCCCTTAAAAATTTTCGGACATCCCATTTCCCTTTTTACTTATTTTACTTAATAATTGTACACAAATTCACCGCTGTCTCCGATTCCTTCCTTATACCCATCCACATTGGCATAATGCACACAAGTAATCTTGTAGGTTTCGCCCTTTTCAGCGCCCTCATACAAAACACTGCAAACTACATTGCTCACGTTGGTAAGTTCTCCGCCGCTGGAGGTGCCCACTGTCTGCCAGCCATACCACACCTTCTTTTGGATTTTGATATCCTTCACTCCAATGACAGAGGAAACACCGAAGCTTTGTGTCTGAATCTGAATCAGCATACCGCTGTCGCTACCATCGACGACAATCGCACAGTTGCCAAAAACCGTCTGCAGGCTAGGGGCGTTTTCATCCATCGGCAAGGAATAGACTGAAGCCTCCAGCACCTGCACCTCCTCATATCCCGTATCCGCCTCTGCGGCCAGAGCCTGTGTACAGGGAGCAGACACCAGAAACATCGCTGCCAACGCCGTACAGAAAAATCTCCGCATTTTCTTTTTGATCCTTCCGTTCATTCTAAGTACTCCTTTTTCTTTTGTAGCTTTGTTATCGAAGGGCTTTCTTCCTCCTTCCCTCATCGTGTCTTCCAATTTTACCCTTCTACTTAATATATGTCCCGAAGAGGCAGTTTATTACAAAAAAGATAAAATTTTTTTAATTTTTCTATTTTCCCGACACAAAAGCATAGTATTCCCTGGCCGCCTCCTCAATAAGTGCCAACTCTCCTTTCCCCCGTACACAATACTGCCCTCTACCAAAGTAAAAATAAACTGTGTATATCTCTTCTCCATGATCCTCCTGAGATAAAACGTCCATCTGTATTTCCCCCTCCTGAATAGTGTAAAGATACTCTGCTTCCAGATAAGGCAACCTACTATAAGAAATCACATTTTCATAATCCATGACACTAATATTTAGAATATGACTGTTTTCCTTTTTTTCAAACTCAGAAGATACATTTACATAAGCGTTTGTTTTTGTTACTTCGACTCTCGCCAAAGAATACCCCTCCAGAACCTCTATGTCCTCCGGCTGGATTTCGTATTGCCTATATGGCTCCGGCACCTCATCCCAGCTTTCGTAGGTTGCTGTCCCCTCAATATTTGTCCCCGTATCCAAACTGTCCGGTGACGTAATCATCGTAACACCCGTCTCGTCCCGCTTCAGCCAATGGAAAAATCCGCCGTTTCTCTCGGCGTTGACGCCCACCGCTCCCCCTGCGGTGAATACTGCCACAAATAAGGCCGCAGCAGAAAGGCCCACAACCAGCCTTCTCTTTGCTCCCATTTTTCTGCCAAGCCCTGGAACAAATTTCCGGCGTCCCTTTTCTTCCGCCTTTTGCAAAGTCTCCTGTTCTCTCAGGGCTGAAATTTCGGCCTCATCCGCCTCCCACTGGTCCCGGTGGGTCTGGAAGCGGGCATAAGCCTCCTTTATGCTCTCTTCAGGTTCCCTGTTTTCCCCCTCTAAAACCTCCAAGAGCTTCACCATGGCCGCCATTTCCTTCGGGTCAATCTCCTCTTCGGAAGCTTCAAAGGTATACCATCGCAGCCGCTCCCTGATTTCATTAATAATTGTTTCCTTACCCTTTTGATTTTTATACTCCCTGTTCATTTCCTACATCCACTTCCTCCATTTCCCTTTTACACGTCAAAACATCATGAAGTCTTTCACCAGCATGCAAAGATTTTCCAGCATACCGCTCATGGCAAAGGACAAAAAGCTCACCGCCAGAATTTCCTTTCTCAGCTTATGGATTACACGGCTGATTCTCACTCTGGCATTGTTTTCCGAAATCCCCTCCAGTCTGGCAATCTCCGGAATGGTGTATCCCCACAGATAATATCTCTTAAACCGCAGACGTTCCTCCTCATTCAGCGTTTTCTCCAAAATCACATCCAGCTCCTTTGTCTCCAGGGCGTAATCCTCCCTGGAGGGTTCCACGCCATCATCCAAAGAAATCGTTTCCAGTCTGTTAAATCTTTTCCTGATGTTGCGGATTTTATAGCATGCGGTGCGTATCAGCCATCCACCCTGGTTGGGATGTTCTCTGATAATGTCAAATTTCCTCCACGCCTCCAAAAATGTGTCTTGTACCACGTCTTCCGAAAAAGAGCTGCTGCCGAGAATTGTCCTCACATATCTTTGCAACGTTTTATAGTGCTCCTCATACATTTTTACAAATTCAGCTTCTTTATCCATTTCCTTATCCGCCTGCTTTGTTCAGCTATCTTTTGTATAATACTAATTTACCATTATTTTCCAAAAATTCTACCATTAATTTAGAAAACGTGGACTGGCTTTTTGCACCCCACAGCATAATACAGCCTCTGTAAATTTCCGGGGCGGCGCATCAGATGCTTTGCGGACTTTTCATCGCAAAAAAAGACAACATCCCTTGGGGGTGGGATGTTGTCCAAAAAAGGGGAGGTTTTGTTAAAAAACCTACGCTTATTGTACACTATGATTTTGAAAAAGGAAATATATTTTTTTATAAAATTTTGTCTTATTTTTCAATTTTTTTATGTAACAATGACAATACACACCTGTATGCCTTGCAGGTTTTTCCGATCTATACTATAATAGTAAGGATTTTACAGAGCGAAAGAAAGGATCTGCCTCCGTCGCCTTTTCGCAACAAGTCGCTCAGAAATGAGGTATTAAAATGAGTTTTGAATTTATCAAGAAGCTGCCCACTCCGGCAGAGATTCGTGAAAAATATCCGCTTCCCCCTTCCCTTGTAAAAGTGAAGGAAGAGCGGGACGCGCAAATTCGCGACGTAATTACGGGCAAGAGCAATAAGTTTCTGGTAATCATAGGTCCTTGTTCCGCAGACAACGAGGATTCCGTATGTGATTATGTAAATCGTCTGGCAAAGGTAAACGAAAAAGTAAAGGACAAGCTGATTTTGATTCCCAGAATCTACACAAACAAGCCGCGCACTACCGGGGAGGGCTATAAAGGAATTGTGCATCAGCCGGATCCTGAGAAAAAGCCCGACTTTTTGGCCGGCCTGATTGCTATGCGGAAAATGCACATCAGAGCCATGGAGGAAACCGGTCTCACCGCTGCGGACGAAATGCTTTACCCCGAAAACTGGCGGTATGTTTCGGATATTTTGTCCTATGTTGCCATCGGCGCCCGCTCCGTGGAGGATCAGCAGCACCGTCTGACGGTCAGCGGCTTCGACGTTGCCTCCGGCATGAAAAATCCCACCAGCGGCGATTTTTCCGTTATGCTCAATTCCGTGTATGCGGCCCAGCATCCCCATTCCTTTATTTACCGGGGCTGGGAGGTAAACACTACAGGAAATGATCTGGCCCACACGGTGCTTCGGGGCGCAACAAACAAGCACGGGCACAATATTCCCAACTACCACTATGAGGATTTAAACCGTCTTTTGGAAATGTATGGCAAGATGGACTTGAAAAATCCTGCCTGTGTGATAGACGTAAACCATTCCAATTCCAACAAGCAGTTTGAGCAGCAAATCCGCATTGCCAAGGAGGTAATGCACAGCCGCAGGCTCAATGCGGATATCCACACGCTGGTAAAGGGTCTTATGATTGAAAGCTATATCGAGGAGGGCTGTCAGAAGGTTGGCGGCGGCGTATACGGCAAATCTATCACCGATCCCTGCCTGGGCTGGGAGGATTCTGAAAGATTGATTTATGATATTGCAGAATATGACTGAAGCGCCTAAAAGATTTTCAGCAATCCTGACATCAGATGGGGATTTACAAAACTTTCCAAAAAGCAGCCCGCCAGTACTGCCACAACAATAAACGCTAAATGCACCAGGCGTTTCGGCACAGTCATATTCCCTTCCATGTAAACTGTATTTCTGAAATAAATGCTTCTGCAGAGGCTTTCACACCAAAAAAGCAGCGCCAGCATGGCAGGCACATACAAAAGATACTGGGGCATCACACCTGTCAGGGCAAACAAAATTCCTTTCATGCCATAGCGTATCACAAGGGCCGACAGGAATGCCCCCGCCGCCATGCCGTACCAGAGCGTCATCCCCAGGCAGACCGCAAGCCCCAGATAAGTAGTGGCTGACACTGCCAGAATCAGCAATGTACCCATCCTCTGTTTTAACACATAATAAAAAAGAGCATTGCTGTTTACGGTCATATATTTCATATGATACAATGCGTATTCGTCCAATAATCCCGTATTTTCAAGCAAAATGCTCTTTCCTATATTCATGATAAAAATTCCCGCCAGAATTCCTGTCAGAAAAACAGGGAGAAGGGGAAGTTTCCCCGACCCTGTATTTCTTCCCGAGATATGCAGCATATTCCGCACCGCCTTGTCTGATAAACCTTCACGCCTTACATGACAGTTTATTCTATGCTGTGTGGAAAGCAAACATGATTCCCTTTTTAGTCTGCGGAATATTTTGCGGCATAGGTCATAATGCCGCAAATGGTTTTGGCATCCTGAATCTTACAGTCAAATATCATCTGCTTCAGCTCTCCTACCGTGTATGCCTCCACATTGATAAATTCATCTTCATCCAGATGCTGCTTCCCCGGCTTTAAATCTCTGGCCACATAAATATCAATTTTCTCATTGCAGAAGGCAACTGTTGTAAAAATGGAGGTTAAAAGCTCCAAGTTTTCACAGGTATATCCCGTTTCCTCCTCCAATTCCCGCTTTGCCGCCACATCGGTGGGCTCCTGTCTGCCGTTTAAGCCCCCGGCTGGAATCTCCAGGGTTTCCCGCTCCAGCGCATTGCGGTACTGGCGGACCATAAGCAGCCTGCCGTCCTCTTTCACAGCCACCACTGCCGCAGCTCCCTTGTGGTCAATTAAATCCCATTTTGCAATATTTCCGTTTGGAATCTGCATGGTATCCTGATAATAGTCGATAATGGCGCCCTTTGCCACCAGCTCTCTCTTGATACGCTTAAAATTTTCCATCCTACTTCTCCTCAAGCAGCTTCTCTACGCTTACCAGCTTCACGCACAGCACAAACAGCTCTGTAGCCATTTCCATTTCCTCTGTGGTCGGGAAGGTGGGCGCTATGCGGATGTTGCTGTCCTTGGGGTCTTTTCCATAGGGATAGGTGGCGCCTGCACCGGTGAGCACCATGCCGGCCTCCTTGCATTTGCTCACAATGGCCTTAGCACATCCCTCCATGGCGTCAAAGGAAATAAAATAGCCGCCGTTTGGCCTGGTCCACTGGCCAATGCCCAGTCCTCCCAGCTCATTGTCCAAAATACGCAGCACGGTTTCAAATTTGGGACGCATAATCTCCGCGTGTTTTCTCATATGAGCTTTCACGGCCTCAAAATTTTTAAAATAACGCACATGGCGCAGCTGGTTGATCTTGTCATAGCCGATGGTCTGAATGGTCATGCTCTTTCTGATGGCGTCCAGATTGGCTTTGGAGGATGCCACTGCCGCAATTCCTGCTCCCGCAAAGGTCACCTTTGAGGTGGAACCGAATATATATACCATATCGGCATTGCCTGCCTTCTCACATTCTGTAAGAATATCCAATATCTCATCCTGTCTGTCGTCGTACAGATGGTGGACCGCATAAGCATTATCCCAGTAAATACGGAAATCCGCCGCTGCAGGCTTTAAGGCTGCAAAGCGCTTTACCGTTTCATCTGAATAAGAATATCCCTGGGGATTGGAATATTTGGGTACGCACCAGATTCCTTTTATGCTCTCATCCTGTGCCACAAGACGCTCCACCATATCCATATCCGGTCCATTCGGGGTCATGGGAACGTTGATCATTTCAATGCCGAAGTATTCCATAATGGAAAAATGTCTGTCATATCCCGGAACAGGGCAGAGAAATTTTACCTGATCCAGCTTGCACCAAGGAGTACTTCCCAGCACGCCGTGAGTCATAGAGCGGGCAACCGTATCAAACATGATCGTCAGGCTGGCGTTGCCGCAGACAATCACATTGTCGGCATTCACTCCCATAATATCGGCCATCAAACGCTTTGACTCCGGTATGCCGTCAAGAACGCCGTAATTGCGCACGTCCACGCCGTCCTCTGTCCTCATATCGCTTTCAGAATTTATCACATCCATAAAGTCCATAGCCATATTCAGCTGGGCTATGGAGGGCTTGCCTCTGGACATATCCAGCTTTAATCCCTTTCCCTTGGCATCCTCATAAGCCGCGGCAAGCTGTGCCTGCAGTGATAACAGTTCTTCCTTACTAAGCTCCTGATACGCTTTCATGTTTTCTCTTCCTCTCATGCCTTATTGGATAATCGTATACAATCATACACTCCGACTATCATACTATAAGCGACGGTATTTCACAAGAGGAAAATTCAATTTTTTTACAATTTATCAGCTCCACTTCCTCCGTCCACATAGGAAATCCTTCTCCGAAACGTCTGATCACACAGTCAAAAGCCCTCATGCCGTTTACATGCCTTCCGTAAAAATAAGGAATGCCGTGGGCATACACTCCATAAAGAGAGGGCTGTTCATCAAAAGGGATTTCCTTCTGTGTGCCCTGTCTGATCATTTCGATCCGCACATGATCCATGCTGATATCCTCCACAGGGCACTCCTCCTCCCCGGCGATAAAAATACAGGATTCGGATTTTAAGTAGATATGGTCAAAGGAAACGCGCCGGATAATGCCGGGGAAATCTTTCTTTTCGTTCCTGTAGGTGGCGCTGATAAAAAAGGGCTCCCCCTTTCCCCACCATCTTCTCTGGGGTGCGTCTGCATATCTTCTCACCGCCCCCGTCAGATGATGCACATGGATATCCTCCACGGTGCCGCCGTCCCGCACCCAGATGCCCACTGCTCTGGAGCAGTCCTTGATGATGCAGTCTCCAAAGGAAATATTACGGATTACCCCGTGCGTCTCTGTTCCCACCTTCAGCGCAGAATCATGGGAATGGAGCACACACCCCGTGATTACCACATTTTCGCAGGCTCCGTATCTTGCTGCCATGGGCTTTGTGGATTTCACCACAATGGCGTCGTCCCCGGATTCAATCATGCAGTTGCTGATTACAACGTCCTGACAGCTGTCCGGGTCGATCCCATCATTATTGGCACCCCGCACTGCATTGAGAATCCGGATATTATGAATACGCACATGACGGCACCCCGCCATATGCAGTGTCCAAAAGGCAGCATCTTTCAGGGTTACATCCCTCACACTGAGATTTTCCACATCCTCAAACAAAATCAGCCTGGGACGAAAATCGGCCACACACATAGGACTTTCCGCATACCCGCCGTCTGCGCCGTCATCGTAGAAAACCTTCTCTCCCTGTCCGTAAATCATACCGTCGCCGGACAAAGAAATGTTTTCTCCATGGATAGCGCCCAAAAAGCAGCCACCCTCCCAGCCGGTGGTCTCATTATCGTCGTCCACCTGGGTCATAAAGTCGTCAATGTCCTCCTTGTTCAGGCTGGAAATCAGCACCGCTCCCATCTCCAGGTGCAGATCCACATTGCTTTTGAGCTGAATGGAACCGCTCATGTACCTTCCTGCCGGAACCGTCACTCTTCCTCCTCCGCTCTCCCAGCACAAATCTACCGCCCTTTGAATGGCCTTTGCGTTATTGGTAACGCCGTCTGCCACAGCCCCATAATCCATAATGTTAAATTCTCGCATATTGACCCTCATTTCTACATTGTAATAAAAAACCGCTGTACCTATAAAATACAGCGGTTTTGATTCCTATGAAATTTTTCAAGTCAAAAACCGTCACGGCAGCGCTGCCCATTGACTATTTTGCATAATCAATAACACGGCTTTCGCGGATTACATTTACCTTAATCTGTCCGGGATACTCCAATTCAGCCTCAATCTGCTTGGAAATATCACGTGCCAAAAGAACCATATCGGCATCTGAAATCTGCTCCGGCACCACCATTACACGAATTTCGCGACCTGCCTGAATAGCAAAAGATTTATCTACGCCTTTGAAATTGTTTGTTATATCTTCTAATTGTTTTAATCTGCTAGTGTAGGTTTCCAATGTTTCCCTTCTAGCTCCCGGTCTTGCAGCGGATATTGTATCAGCAGCTTGTACAATACATGCAATCAGGGAAGTGGGCTCTACATCGCCGTGGTGAGATTCCACCGCATTGATAACGGTAGCATTCTCCTTGTATTTCCGGCAAAGCTCAACACCCAGCTGGATATGAGAGCCTTCCATCTCATGATCCACAGACTTGCCGATATCGTGGAGCAGACCTGCTCTTTTCGCAAGCCTTACATCCAGTCCCATCTCGGCTGCCAGCAGACCCGACAGCTGTGCTACCTCGATAGAATGCTTCAGCGCATTCTGTCCATAGCTGGTTCTGAATTTCATCTTACCCAGTAATTTTACGAGCTCAGGGTGAATACCGTGTACACCGACCTCCAAGGTCGCTGCTTCACCCTCTTCCTTTATCATTACCTCTACTTCCTTTTGTGCCTTTTCCACCATCTCTTCGATTCTGGCGGGATGGATACGTCCATCGACAATCAGTTTTTCGAGGGCAATTCTTGCAACCTCGCGACGAATCGGGTCAAAGCCCGACAGTATAACCGCCTCGGGTGTGTCGTCGATAATCAAATCCACACCTGTCATGGTCTCCAGGGTACGGATATTACGTCCTTCACGGCCAATAATCCTTCCCTTCATTTCATCGTTTGGAAGCTGTACAACGGAGATTGTGGTCTCAGAGACATGATCTGCTGCGCATCTCTGAATTGCTGACACAACATACTCCTTTGCTTTTTTGTCTGCTTCTTCCTTGGCGCGACTCTCCATTTCCTTGATCATCACAGCCGTTTCATGTTTTACTTCATCTTCAACAATTTTCAATAAGTAGTCTTTTGCCTGTTCAGAGGTTAAACCTGAAATTCGTTCCAGTTCCTGTACTCTTTGCTCATTCAGTTTGGAAACTTCATCCTTCAGCTTATTTAAGGATTCTTCTTTTGCCGCCAAACTTGCTTCACGCTTTTCAATAGCATCAGCCTTTTTATCGATGTTCTCTTCCTTCTGCTGTACTCTGCGCTCATAGCGCTGAGCCTCTGCTCTTCGTTCCTTGATTTCCTTGTCAAGCTCATTCTTGGTGCGAATGGACTCTTCCTTTACCTCAAGCAGCGATTCGCGTTTCTTTGTCTCTGCAGTCTTAAGCGCTTCATCAATAATTTCCCTTGCCTTGTCCTCTGCATTGCCAATGGTTGCAGCCGTGACTTTTTTCTGATAAGCCGCTGTTACAACAGCGGTAATAGCAGCTGTTACAAGGATGCTGACCAATGCTGTGATCACATAACTAAGCATCTACAGGAGCACCTCCTTATTTAATTTTCATTGTACACTGTGGCTGCAGAAGGTTCCTCCGCAGCATATCATAGAATGTATGTACATGCTCCCAAAGGAGCGCTGAAAACATTCTAACAAGCAATTTACAACAGTTAAATTTTAAACTGAAACAGTTGTTATGTCAAGTATTTGTAAATTATTTATTCCATATCCAGCTCCGGGAAGGAGCGCATAACCTTGCTTATCTGCTCTCCGGAAAAGCCCTTCCGCCCCAAAAAGGCATAAATCCGCTGTTTTTCCCTATAGTCAGCCGTTTCGGGGTCGTACCGCTTCTTTTCCAGCAGACGCCGGATCATAGCCTGCTCATCCTGCTCTCCCCCCTTGCTTTCCCACTCCTTCCATGCCTTTTCCATGGTGGCTCTGTCAATGCCCCTGCCTGCCAGATCCTGCTCGATTCTTCTGCGGCTTCTGTCCTTTTCATGACAGATGATAAAGTCCACTGCGTACCGCACGTCATCCGTATACCGGAAGGAAGCCACATATTCCATAGCCTGGTCAATCACCTGCTCCGGATAAAATCCCTCCCTTAGCTTTTCACGCAGCCTGGCAGTGGTATACTCCCTGTTTTTCAGCAGATTCATGGCACGCAGCTTTGCCCGCCTGGGCAGCACCTCCTCCATGATTCTCTGATAATCCTCTCCGGCCAGTGCTTCTCCCTGGCGCACCCCGTAAAGGCGGAGCTCTCCTTTGTATAAAACAAAGGAGAGCTCCTGATCAATATAAACCTTACTGCGGTTCTTTGATATCTCCACAATCTGTGTCACTGTCATCTCTGCCGACCTTATTCCGCCGCCCTGCTCCTTGCGGGCTTAGCTTCCTTTTTCTCCTGTGCAGCCGCCTCTTCGCTGTGGTCTCCTGCGCCGTCCAGTCCAAAATGAGCCCGTACCTTCTTTGCAATCTCCTGACACACTTCGGGATTATCCTTCAGATACTGCTTTGCATTTTCACGGCCCTGGCCTATCTTACTGCCATTATAGGCATACCATGCTCCCGATTTGTTCACTACATCAATGCTTGCAGCCAAATCCAGAATATCTCCCGTCATGGAAATACCCTCTCCAAACATAATGTCAAACTCTGCTTCCTTGAAGGGAGGCGCAATTTTATTTTTTACAACCTTTACACGGGTTCTGTTGCCGATCACTTCTCCGCCCTGCTTTAACGCTTCGATTCTTCTTACGTCAAGGCGCACAGAAGAATAAAATTTCAGGGCGCGTCCGCCGGTAGTGGTCTCCGGGTTTCCAAACATAACGCCCACCTTTTCACGCAGCTGATTGATAAACACAACGCAGCAGTTGGACTTGCTGATCACCGCTGTGAGCTTGCGCAGGGCCTGGGACATCAGGCGGGCCTGCAGGCCCACATGGGAATCCCCCATGTCCCCGTCAATCTCGGCTTTCGGCACCAGCGCCGCCACAGAGTCCACCACCACAATATCAATGGCCCCGGAACGCACCATAGTCTCCGTAATCTCAAGCGCCTGCTCTCCGTTGTCCGGCTGGGAAATATACAGATTGTCAATATCCACCCCGATATTTTTGGCATAGACGGGGTCCAGCGCGTGCTCCGCATCTATAAATCCTGCAATGCCGCCTCTTTTTTGCACCTCCGCTATCATGTGCAGCGTTACCGTGGTTTTTCCGCTGGACTCAGGTCCATATATCTCAATGATTCTTCCCCTGGGAATCCCGCCCAGTCCAAGGGCAATATCAAGGCTCAAAGAACCGGTAGGAATCGTTTCTACATTCATCTGTGCGGAAGGGTCTCCCAGCTTCATAACCGCACCCTTTCCGTACTGCTTTTCAATCTGGCTCAACGCCGCGTCAAGGGCTTTGAGTTTTTCATCTTTTTCCATGAAGGTCTCCTTTTCATCCAGGAACAAATGTTCTGTTTTTATTAGAATAAAACATTTGTTCGTATTTGTCAACTCTTTTTTCTTCTTTTATATTACAGTACAATATGTACCATAAAACTCCCTCAAAGGCATCCCCCCTTAAATTTTTTTCCTGCTTCACTGAAATTCTTGGCGAAATGCCCGAACGTTAAGAAATATCAGATACTAAAAATGTATCACAAAACTGTCTTAAGGACAAGTGTTTGTGATACATTCTTAAAAATACGGGGCAGAATATCTCTACCAAGCCCCAGGCAGTCAGATTGGCTGCGGCTTCGAAGCCAAGTTGCACTAAGAGGTGGCAAATTTGCTGATTTCGTTTCAAAAAATCCGAACTCGCTGCGCTCAAACATGCGGATTTTTTCTCACATCGCAAATTTGCCACTTCTAAGAGCAACTAAGGCTTCTGCAGATGACAGCCAATTCTGACTGCCTGGGGCTTGGATATAAAACATTCTGCCCCGGCATTTCAAAAATCACCGTATCGGCTCAGCCATAGCGGCGGATACAGTCCCGTATCAGCGTCAACGCGCTGGCCACGGCGGCTTCTCTGACCTTCTGCCTGTTTCCGGTGAACACATACCGCTTTACAATGACTTTTCCCCTGACGCTGCAGGCGATATATACAAGCCCCACAGGCTTCTTGCTTGTGCCTCCCTCCGGGCCTGCAATCCCCGTGAGAGCCGCCGCAACGTCGGCTTTGCCCGAGCGGGCTGCGCCCAAAGCCATTTGGGCCGCAGTCTCGGCGCTCACGGCTCCATGTTCTTTTAACGTACTTTTCTTCACCTTTAAAAATTCATGCTTGGCTTCATTGGAATAGGTGACAAATCCGGTTCTGTAGACATCAGATACGCCCGGCACATTTACCAGCCTTGCGGAAAGCATGCCTCCGGTGCAGGACTCTGCGCAGGTTACCGTAAGCCCCTTTTTCTTAAGCAGCTCCACCACTGCCTGCTCCAGTGTGCACCCGGCCTTTGTGCTGTAAACTGCATGGCCGAAACGCCTCTTCAGCTCCTTTACCACTGGCTTTATCAGCGCCTGGGCTTCCTTTTTTCCAGATGCCCTTGCCGTTACCCGGATATGCACCTCTCCGGTCTTGGCATAGGTGGCGATGGTGGGATTGGTCTGGGTATCGATCAGGTCCTTCACCATGATTTCCGCCTGACTTTCAGGAATTCCACAGATTTTCACCGTTTTGGAGCAGATCACCTCAGGGCTTAGCCTGCGCAGGTAGGGAACTGCCTGCTCCTCAAACATGGGAATCATCTCTCCCGGAGGGCCTGGCAGCAAAATCACACGGCAGCCCTCCGCCTCCAGAATCAGTCCGGGCGCAGTACCGTTTTTGTTTTCCAAAACCAGGGCTCCCTCAGGAACCATGGCCTGCTTCCAGTTGTTTTGGGCCGCTTTTCTTCCGCGCTTTTGAAAGTAAGCCTCTATCGTCTCCTTTACCTGCTCAGAGAGCTTTAACTCTTTTCCCAATACCCGGGCCGCCGTCTCTTTTGTCAGATCGTCCTCGGTGGGTCCAAGCCCTCCGCATACAATTACAATATCGGAGCGTTTCACTGCCTGGGACAGGGTTTCTCCCAATCTCTCCTCATTGTCTCCCACCACAGTCTGAAAATAGCTGGAAAGCCCAAGCTCCGCACATTTTTCCGCAAGATAGGCCCCATTGGTGTTTACAATATTTCCCAAAAGCAGCTCTGTGCCCACACAGACCAATTCCACCGTCATGTCACATCTCCCTTTCCGCTTTTTACAGCTTCCGCCTGCTTCTATTTTCTGCCCTCTATTTTGTATCCTTCATCACATCTTTATTCTTAATCAGGTAATCGATCAAGGAAATCACCGTAAGAGCCAGGGCAATCCACATAACGATCTGTGTAAGCAGCGAAAGTGCCGGAAGATTGGCAATCATCAGACACACCATGAGCATCTGGAAGGTGGTTTTGAATTTCCCCCAGTAGCTGGCGGCAATCACCACATGGTTATCGGAAGCAATGAGCCGAAAGCCGCTGATAATGAATTCTCTGCTGATAATAACGATTACCACCCAGGCAGGGATTCTCCCCATCTCCACCAAGGCAATCAAAGCCGCGCACACAAGCAGCTTATCCGCCAGGGGGTCCATAAATTTCCCGAAATTGGTCACAAGATTATATTTCCTGGCAATCTTTCCGTCAATCAAGTCCGTCAGGCTTGCAATGATAAAGACGGCCAGGGAGATCAAGTCCGTTGTAAAGGTGCTTTCACCGAACCATCCCGCATGTCCTCCCAGCAAAAGAACCACAAAGGGAACGATCAGTATCATTCTGAAAATAGTCAGCTTGTTTGGTAAATTCATTTTACGCATGATATATTTCTCCAATCAAATCATATTCGTTGGACCCTGTCACCTGTACCTTGACAAAATCTCCGGTCATCAGACTGGCGGAGGTGTTTACAAACAGATATCCATCCACGCCCGGGGCGTCCTTGTAGGTTCTGCCCACATATACGTCCTCGTCCGCCACCTTTCCCTCGATCATCACAGTCAGTATCCGTCCCACCATGGCCTCGGCCTTCTCAAAGGCAATCTCCTGCTGAAGCTCCATCAATTCATCTCTTCTTGCTTCCTTCACGGACTCCTCGACCTGATCGGGCATCACCGCCGCAGGCGTATCCTCCTCCTGGGAATAGGCAAAGACTCCCAGTCTGTCAAATTCCATCTCGTTCACAAACCGGTACAGCTCCTCAAAATCCTCCTGGGTTTCCCCGGGGAAGCCGCTAATCAGCGTGGTTCTCAGACAAATATCAGGAATTTTTTCCCGGAGCTTTTTGATCTGCCCTTCCAGCTCTTTTTTATTTGTTTTTCTTCCCATCCGCCGCAGAATGGAATCCGAGGCGTGCTGGATGGGAATGTCCAGATAATGGCAGACCTTGGGCTGGGTGGCAATGACCTGCACCAGCTCATCCGTAATCTCCTCCGGATAGCAGTAAAGCAGCCTGATCCAGGAAATGCCGTCGATTTCTGCCAGACGCTCCAGCAGTGTGGGCAGTGTCTTTTTTCCATATAAATCTACACCGTACAGGGTGGTTTCCTGGGCTACTAAAATTAATTCCTTTACGCCCTCCTCGGCAAGCTGCTCTGCCTCCTTAAGCAGGCTCTCCATGGGAATGCTGCGGTAGCTTCCCCGCACCTTTGGAATAATGCAGTAAGTGCAGTGCTTGTCACAGCCCTCTGCAATTTTCAAATAAGCGAAATGCCCGCCGGTAGTCACCACACGCTTTCCGCCCGCCACCGGCCTTGCATTAATATCCTCATAGTAATTGCGGGCTTTTCCCCCAAGGGCTTTCTCCACCGCATCTGCGATATCGGCAATAGCCATGGTGCCTATCACGGCGTCCACCTGGGGAATTTCCTTCTGGATTTCCTCCCGGTAGCGCTGTGCCAGGCATCCGGCGGCAATCAGCACCTGAATGCGCCCTTCCTCCTTCAGCTGGCTCATCTGAAGCAGTGTATTTATGCTTTCCTCTTTGGCGTCGCCAATGAAACAGCAGGTATTCACCACTACGATATCCGCCTGGTTTTCATCGTCCGTGAAGGTAAAGCCCTTCTCTGCCAGCATCCCCAGCATCCTCTCCGAATCCACCAGGTTTTTGTCGCAGCCCAATGACACAAACAATATTTTCATAAAACTTTTCTCCATAGACAGCAGAAAGGGCCGCCGCTCATACTTCCCCCGACAGCCCTAAAAAGCTACTCTTGTGTTTCTTCGTCGCCTAAAATTTTGATTTTTCCCTGATTGAGCTCCTCCACCGCTATGGAAAGGGGCTTCTTATCCTTGCCGTCCACCAGGGGCTCCTCTCCGGCAATAATCTGTCTTGCCCTCTTTGAGGTAGCCATCACTATGGAATAACGGCTGTTTACCACGGGCGCCTCTCCGGGCTCCACGTCGCTGTTTACTACCTTCATTAAATCGGAATAAGATGGATGTAACATTATTCTGCTCCTTTCGCGAACCCTTTCAGTTCGTCTCTGATTTCTTTTATAAATCCCCGTCTGCGGACAGGCGCCCTGCGGGCCGCATCCACCAGACAGTTTAACTCCTCCACACATTTTTCCAGATCGTCGTTTACCACGATATAGTCATAGGACTCCATGCCCTCCGACTCCTCGCTGGCCCTTGCCAGCCTTTTTTGAATGACCTCCTGGCTTTCCGTGCCTCTCCCCACCAGACGCCGCTCCAATTCCTTTGCGTTTGGCGGCGTCACAAAGACCAGAAGGCTCTCCGGAAACTGCTCCTTTATCTTTAGGGCTCCCTGAATCTCAATCTCCAGGATTACATCCTTTCCAGCCCTCAGCTGTTCCTCTACATAGGCTCTGGGCGTTCCGTAATAATTGCCGCAGTACATGGCATATTCTATCAGACCTGAACGTTCAATTTCTGCCTCAAAATGCTCCTTGTCTGTAAAAAAGTATTCCACACCCTCCCGCTCTCCATCTCTGGGCGGTCTTGTGGTCATGGAAACAGAAAGGGCATAATTGTCATAAGTCTGCAGAAGCCTTTTTACAATGGTGCCTTTGCCCGCCCCTGAAAATCCTGAAATTACAATTAAAATCCCTTTTTCCGTCATGTTTCTTCCCCTTCGTCCTCTCCAGACTGGGCCCGGCCCGCAATGGTTTCCGGCAAAAGCGCCGAAAGCACAAGCTGTCCGCCCTCCATAATCAGTACGGATTTTGTCTTTCGTCCCTGGGTGGCGTCCACAGCCGTTCCAAGCTCCCTAGCCTTCTGCACCAGACGCTTAATGGGCGCAGAATCAGGACTTACAATGGCAATGATTTTTTCCGTATTTACAATATTTCCAAAGCCGATATGAATTAGCCTGTTCATAGCCCCTCTATTCTATATTCTGAATCTGTTCCCGGATTTTTTCAATCTCTGTCTTAAGCTCAATGGCGCAGTTTGAAATCTCCAGATCGTTGGCCTTTGAGAGTATGGTATTGGCCTCTCTATTCATCTCCTGTGCAATAAAATCCAGCTTCCGGCCAATGCTTCCGCCCTCCAGCAGAGTGTTTCTGGTAGTCTCAATGTGGCTGCGCAGGCGCACTACCTCCTCGTCCACACACACCTTGTCCGCAAAAATAGTCACCTCCGTGAGCAGTCTGTCCTCGTCCACAGACACGTCCTCCAGAAGCTCCCTTACCTTTTCCTCCAGCTTTTCCCGGTACTGTCTTATGATCTGCGGAGAACGCCTGGAAACAAAATCCACCAGCTTTTGCATAGCGTCCAGCTTTTTAAGCAAATCCTGACGCAGGCGCTCGCCTTCCTCCACACGGGCGTTTACAAACATCTGGGCAGCGCCGTCAATGGCCCTTTGCAGTTCCTTCCAAAGCTCCTCCTCGTCCTCGGTCTGCTCCTCCATGGTAAAAACCTCGGGATATTTTGACAAAATGGATACTCTGATGTCGTCGTCCAGCCCGAAGTCCTGCGCCATCTGCCGCAGATACCTTAAATATTCCTCAGCCACCTCCCTGTGATAGCAAACGGTTGCGCTGCTCCCCGAAAAGTCCTCATAGCTGATGAACAAATCTACCTTTCCTCTGGAAATATATTTTTTCAGCTCGCTGCGAATAGCGGCTTCAAAAAAATTAAGCTTCTTCGGCATCTTGATGGTTACGTCCAGATAACGGTGATTTACGGATTTCATTTCCACCGTAAACTTTCTGTCCCTGCCTGCAGTCTCAAACCTGCCAAAGCCGGTCATGCTTTTTATCATAAGCGCTCCAATCCGGGCAGCGGCATTGTACTGCCGCACACTTCACTTTATTGTAAATTAAGTTACTCTGAGTGTCAAGGGTAAGGGGCTTTCTTTTCCGTGTATTTTCTGCTATACTATAGAATGTTTTCCAGGCCCCAAGAGCCTTTGGGAATTCCATATCATATAAGGAAGGAAATCTTTCATGGCATTTGACGGAATCACTATTGCAAACGTAGTTTCTGAAATGAAACGGGAGCTTTTGGGTGGACGGCTGTATAAAATTGCCCAGCCGGAGGCCGACGAGCTTCTCCTTACCATAAAAACAGGAAACGGGCAGAAACGGCTTTTCATTTCTGCCGACGCTTCCCTGCCCTTGATTTATCTGACCCAGAGCAACAAGCAAAGTCCCATGACCGCCCCTAATTTCTGCATGCTTCTGCGCAAGCATCTGCAGAATGGACGCATTACCCACATCTCCCAGCCTGGACTGGAGCGCATTGTGCAGATTTCGGTGGAGCACTTGGACGAGCTTGGAGACCTGCGGAAAAAGACCCTTATCGTGGAGATTATGGGCAAGCACAGCAATATCATTTTCTGCGATGAGGACGGCAGGATCATTGACAGCATCAAGCATATTTCCGCCGCTGTCAGCAGTGTGCGGGAGGTGCTTCCCGGAAAGCCCTATTTTGTGGCCCACACCCAGGATAAGCTGGACGCCCTTTCCACAGATTATGACACCTTTTGGAAGGCTGTTTCTGCAAAGCCCCAGCCTGTGTTCAAGGCCCTTTACGGCAGCTTTACCGGAATCTCCCCCATTCTCGCCCAGGAGCTTTGCTATGAGGCTGATATTGACGGCGAGCTTCCCACCGCCGCCTTGGACGAGGCCGCATACCATCGGCTTTTTGAACGCTTTGAAAACATGGTGCGCGTTGTCCGGGAGGAGGACTTTGGGCCCAATATCGCTTACACCGGCTCTCAGCCGGTAGAGTTTGGCGCCCTGCCCCTTTCCATGTACACCCATGGGCCTGACAAAACTGTGGCGTATCCTTCCATGTCGGCTCTGCTGGAAAGCTATTACGCGAAAAAAAACACGCTGACACGCATCCGTCAGAAATCCGCAGACCTCCGCCGTATTGTGCAGACTGCGCTGGAACGCAATATAAAAAAATACGACCTGCAGCTGAAGCAGATGCAGGATACCCAAAAGAGAGATACCTACCGCATCTGGGGCGAGCTTTTAAATACCTACGGCTATGACGCAAAACCGGGGGCGAAATCTTTGGAGGCCGTCAATTACTATACCAACGAAAAAGTTACCATCCCCCTGGACCCCAATCTCACCGCCACGGAAAATGCAAAAAAGTATTTTGAAAAATATGGAAAGCTCAAGCGAACCTATGAGGCTTTGTCGGAGCTGACAAGGGAGGTCAAATCCCAGATCGACCATCTGGAATCCATCAGCACGGCTCTCGACATCGCCCTTTCCGAGGCTGATCTGGCCCAGATCAGAGAGGAGCTGGCCCAAAGCGGCTATATCCGCAAAAAAGGAAACGCCAAAAAGGCAAAGCTCACAAGCAGGCCCTTACACTACATCAGCAGCGACGGCTTTCATATTTATGTGGGGAAAAATAATCTTCAGAACGATCAGCTTACCTTTCAGTTTGCCTCTGGAAACGACTGGTGGTTTCACGCAAAGGGAATTCCCGGCTCCCATGTGATCGTAAAGACCGAGGGCGAAAAAGAGCTTCCTGAC
>NZ_CALWMU010000026.1:0-51133 GCF_944382095.1 Candidatus Acetatifactor stercoripullorum | reverse complement strand
TTGTAAGAAACCACCACTAAATCTTTAAAATAATCCTCCGTCAGTCTCTTAAAATACATACGCACAATGGGAGATGTAATGATAATGGGCGTCTTGCCCAGATTTTCCAGCTTGCGGATTTCTTTCCCCACCGAATCTATGATAGCCTTGGAGCGGCTGGGATCCAGATTCAAAAACGCTCCCGTTTCCGTCTGTTTCACGCTTCCCATAATTTCCTGCTCCACCTTGGGGTCTAAGGTTGCCACGCTTGTGGTCTCATTGGCCGGAAAATACTTGGTGGATATGGCCCGCTTTAAGCTCTGGCGTACATACTCTGTCAAAACATCCGTATCTCTGGTGGTAGGCGCATAATCCGCCAGCGTTTCCAGAATCGTAAGCAGATCCCTGATGGAAATGCCCTCCCGCAGCAGGTTCTGAAGCACCTTCTGAATTTCCCCAAGACCCAGCGTTTTCGGCACAAGCTCCTCCACCAGGGAAGGATTGCTTTCCTTCAGGTTATTTAACAAATTCTGCACATCCTGTCTGGTCAAAAGCTCCGCAATGTGCTGTCTGATAATCTCCGTCAGATGGGTGGCTATAATGGAAGGCGGGTCCACAACTGTATATCCCAGACTTTCCGCGCGCTCTCTCTGCCCCTCCGTAATCCAGATGGCAGGCAGGTGGAAGGAGGGCTCAAAGGTGGGAATTCCCGTGATTTCCTCCTCCACATAGCCGGGATTCATAGCCATGTAGTGGTCAAAAAGGATTTCTCCCTCACTGACCTGTATTCCTTTGATCTTAATAATATATTGGTTAGGATTTAACTGAATGTTATCCCTGAGTCGAATAATAGGCACAACAGTCCCCAGCTCCAGCGCAATCTGCCTTCTGATCATAACCACACGATCCAAAAGGTCGCCTCCCTGGTTTACGTCCGCCAGTGGAATAATCCCGTAGCCGAATTCCAATTCAATGGGATCCACCTGCAGCAGGCTGTTCACATTCTCCGGCTGACGAATCTCCTCTGCAGCCGCCTCCTCAGTGTCTACCTCCTGCTCGATTCTGGCGGTCTCGATGGTACCTGCAATGCTTCTCCCTGCAATGATAAACACCAGCCCCAGACCCACAAACAAAATAGTGTTCAAATTGGTGGTAAAGCCTAATACGATCAGCATTCCCCCCACCAGATAAAGAACCTTCGGAATACTGAAAAGCTGTTTTATCAGAGTGCTTCCAAAATCCGCTTCCTTGCTTCCCTTAGTCACAAGGATACCTGTGGAGAGGGAAATTAACAGGGAAGGAATCTGGCTCACCAAACCGTCGCCTATGGTCAAAATAGCATATTTATCCAGAGCGGCCGTTATGTCCAGCCCCTCTCTTGTGACGCCCATGATGATACCGCCCACAATATTGATCACCGTAATAATAAGACCGGCAATGGCGTCTCCCTTTACATACTTTACAGCACCGTCCATGGAACCAAAGAAGCTTGCTTCTTCCTGAATTTTCTCACGCCTGCGCTTTGCCTCAGCATCCGTGATAGCCCCGGTGTTCAAATCCGCATCAATGGCCATCTGCTTACCAGGCATAGCGTCCAGGGTAAACCTGGCGGTTACCTCTGACACACGCTCTGAACCCTTGTTGATTACAAGAAACTGTATCATGATCAGAATGATAAACACAATAACGCCGATGATCAGATTACCGCCGCCCACATACTCACCAAAGGTCTGCACCACGTTTCCCGCATCACCCTGTCCCAAAATCAATTTAGTAGAGGACACATTCAGCGCGATTCTGAAAATGGTGGTAAACAAAAGCATCGTAGGGAAATAAGACATATCCAGCACTTCCTTGCTGAACATGGCTACAAACAATATCGTAAGCGCAATGGCAATATTCAGTGCAAGAAGAATGTCCAAAAGCCACGTAGGAATGGAAACGATAAACATTAAAAAGGCAGCTATTATATAGAGAGCAACGCCCATATCTGCTTTGTTCAGTTTCATGTATACACTTCCTTTCCTTTAAATTTTGCCCTGCAGATGATAAACGAAGGCCAGCACCTCTGCAACCGCCTGATACAGCTCCGGCGGCACCACCGCCCCCACATCCACATTTGCATAAAGCATACGGGCAAGGGGTTTATTCTCAACAATTTCTATCTTATTTTCCTTTGCTACTTCCTTGATGCGGGCTGCCAGATAATCCTCTCCCTTGGCGATTACCACCGGCGCATCTGCAACCTGGGGGTCATATTTGATAGCCACAGCATAATGGGTAGGGTTGGTAATGACCACATCTGCCTGCGGCAGATTCTGCATCATACGTCTCTGGGAAACCTCCCGCATTTTCTGGCGGATTTTACCTTTGACCTGAGGGTCTCCTTCCTGCTGCTTGTATTCTTCCTTGATTTCCTGCTTTGTCATCCGCATATCCATGGCAAATTTTATCTTCTGATAAGCGAAATCTGCAGCCGCCAAAACCAGATACACGATAGAAATGCGGATTCCCAGATCCGTCACTGTCTCCGCTGCAAGCTGCAGCGCCTGCATAAGCGTCATGTCATACAGGGAAAACAAAAGCGGCCATTTATCCTGAAGATAGCTGTAGCAGATATAAACAATAAGACCAATCCGCAAAAGAGATTTTAGCAGCTCCATCACGGAATTCACGGAAAAAATCCGCCGAAAGCCCGACAGAGGGCTCATTCTGTTTAATTTAGGCTGTATGGGCTTCCCCGTGGGATGCCAGCCCACCTGTATGACATCGCTGAAAAAAGCCACCGCGACACCGATCAGCAGAATGGGCAGCATGATGATCACCGATTGCAGCATCATCTCCCGGAACACGATTCCCGTGTCTGTCTCCGGCATATAGCCATTCCAGAATGTTGCCGTCTCCGGAATTCGATTGTAAATATCAGAAAAAACTGAGAGAAATTGGGTGCCCATGTTTCCCACCCATAGTTTTAAAACCAGAAAAAGCGCCAAAAGCCCCAGGCCATTTCCAACCTCACGGCTTCTGGCCACCTGCCCTTCCTTGCGGGCATCAGTGAGCTTTTTCTCGGTGGCAGGCTCCGTTTTTTCTCCGCCCTGTCCCTCTTTTGCAAAGAATTGAAGGTTATATTCCAATATCACTTATCACACCTCTACATCATGCCGTTCACAAAGGATACAATCATCTTTTTCATCTCCTGAAAAATAAAATCAGCGGCGCCAGGCAGCATTGCGGCCGTAAAAAACATCACCGCAAGCCCCACCAGTATTTTCAGCTGAATTCCCACAGAAAACATATTCATCTGGGGAGACACCTTTGCCAAAACACCCAATATTGCATTCAGCAAAAGCACCACACAAAATACCGGCAGCACAATGCGAAAGCCGATCACGATATAGTCGCTTAAAAAATCCGTCATGGACTGCACAAGAGAGTCCGAACGAAACACTGCTCCGTTCACCGGGATCAGCGTAAAGGTGTCCGCCAGCGCACCGAACAGATATCGGTACATTCCCGTAGCAATCAGGAGCATCATAAAAACATACTGATAAAAAACACCCGTTATGCTGGTGTTTTCCCTGGTGGCGGGATCCATCAGCGTGGCCATGGAAAGTCCCGTCTCCATATCTACAATGGAACCCGCAAAGTTCACAACAGAAGTACAGATATTTGCGCCAAAGCCAATCAAAAGCCCGACGACAGCCTCCTTCATTATGATTACCGTATATTCCAGCACAGAGTCATATACCACTGCCTCTGCAGGGGTTAATACCCCATAAAGCAGCATGGATGAAAAAAAGCTGAGACCGATTCTGACTCTCGCAGGCGTGTTGCTCATGCTGAAAAAAGGAGCAATAAACACAAAACAGGATACCCTGGTAAAAATCAGCAGAAAATATTCCAGATCATAAATGGAAAAAGAATAATTGATCATATCCCCTGCTCCCGTCTATTTATGTACATAAAGACTGAAGCTCGACCACAGCTGAGTAGTAAATTCCACCATGGTGCTCATCATCCAGTGTCCAAACAGCATCAGCGCCAAAAACACACAGATGATTTTGGGGACAAAGGTCAGGGTCTGTTCCTGTATGGAAGTTACCGTCTGAAAAATACTGATTATCAGACCAACAATCAGGGAAACCAGCAAAACCGGCAGCGATACCAGGATAATCAAATATAAGGCATTGTTCGCCATTTCTGTAACTGCATCAACGGTCATCTAAAAATCCTTTCCACGACAGCCATCAGTAAAAGGTCTTTACCAGATTGCCTATTACAAGAGACCAGCCATCCGCCAAAACAAACAAAAGTATCTTAAAAGGCATGGAAATGGTGGTGGGCGGCAGCATCATCATACCCATACTCATGAGCGTGGAGGCCACCACCATATCTATCACAATAAAAGGAATATAAATCATAAAACCAATCCAAAAGGCCGTTCTCAGCTCACTGACCATAAAGCTTGGAACCAGCACGGAATTTGGTATATCCTCCAAAGATGCACCGTCCCACTCCTGCCCTGCAATGTCCATAAACAACTCCACATCCTTTACCTGGGTCTGGCGGTACATAAATTCCCTCAGAGGCTCCATCCCCCGTTCAAAGGCTTCTTCCTGATCTATCTGACCCTCCTCAAAAGGAACCACAGCCTCCTCGTAAACAGTTGTTATGGTAGGCTCCATAATGAAAAAGGTAAGAATCAGGGACAAACCGATCAAAATCTGGTTGGGCGGCGCCGTCTGGGTATTTAACGCCGACCGGGTAAAGTGCATCACGATGATAATCCTGGTAAAGGAGGTCATCATAATGATGAGGGTGGGAGCCAAAGCAATCAGCGTCAGGATAATTAAAATTCTTAAAGCTCCATTCAGCTGTCCGTTCCCATCATTGTAGGTGATGCTTATGGTATTCCCTGTGTTCAGTGAATTCAATTCTTCGGGCGTCTGGGCCGTGCCGGGAGGATTGATAACAGTTGAGTTTTCTGTTTCTCCCGTCAGGTGCTGCTGTGCCGCATGGGCTGTAATGGGTTCGTGAATACACAATATGCCTACCGTAATCAGCAGGCATACGAGCATCCATATTTTTTTTCCAGTCAACATTTGCTTCTTCATGCAGTTATTCCTTTGGTTTCATTGCCTTTTCCAGCAAGGCCTTGAAGGGCTTCCCTGTTTCCTTTGGGCCGCTCTCCTTAAGCTGCTCCTTAGGCACTTCCCCAAGCAGCGTTACCGTATCCTTGCAGACCGCGATGGCAAGATATGTCTCTCCAATCCGCACAAGCTGGATATACTTGTTATTGCTGATACGGGTTGTCTCCAGAATTTCAATGTTGCAGGTCACATTCTGCTGCTTTTGGTAATTCGCAATCCACTTGGTAGTCAGCGCCGTTATGCCGAGCACCAAAACAAAAACTACCAGCACAGCAAGAAACTGCGCGTAGCTGTTTACATTCCCTGTCAGCAGCACTGCCGTCAGCCCACTACCTTTTTAACGGCTTCAATCACGCGCTCTGCCTGAAACGGTTTTACAATAAAATCCTTTGCACCGGCCTGAATGGACTCAATCACCATCGCCTGCTGTCCCATGGCGGAACACATAATGACCTTTGCGCCGGCATCCTGCTTTTTGATCTCCTTCAGCGCCTGAATGCCATCCATCTCAGGCATAGTGATATCCATAAGCACAAGGTCGGGAGAAACCTCCTTATACTTCTCCACAGCCTTAATCCCGTTTTCCGCTTCTCCTGCGACATTGTAGCCGTTTTTCGTCAAAATGTCCTTAATCATCATCCTCATGAATGCCGCGTCATCACAAATCAAAATATTCTTTGCCATTTAACTATCCTCCTATTTGATAATTTCGGTTACTCTCACACCAAAGCTTTCTTCGATTACAACAACTTCTCCCTTTGCAACAAATTTGCCGTTCACCAAAACGTCTATAGGTTCGCCTGCAATACGGTCAAGCTCAATGATCGTGCCAGGCGCGAAATCAAGTATCTCGGAAATCGACTTAGTGGTACGTCCCAATTCAACTGTAACCTCAAGAGGGACATCCATGATCAGGCCGATATTTTCCTGGCCTGGAACACTATTTACATTGCTGGAAAAATTCTGAAACTGGGCCGGCTGAACATTAACATTCTGCTGATTCATCTGGGGAACCGCCCCCATCTGACTCATCCCCATGGGTTGATTGAATCCGCCTGCATTCATGTTCATGCCCATCTGCCCCATGTTCATTTGGTTCATCCCCATCTGGCCCATATTCATCTGGTTTGTTCCCATGGGGTTCATATTCAGTTGATTCATGCCCATCTGGTTCATTCCCATTGGGTTCCCGTTCATTGCCATCTGGCCCATGCCCATCTGCCCCATATTCATCTGGTTTGTTCCCATGGGGTTCATATTCATTGGATTCATGTCCATCTGGTTCATTGCCATGGAATTCATTCCATGGGAATTTATTCCATTGGAATTCATTCCGCTTTCCATCCCATTACCATATCCCGTCTGGCCCTGAGAATCTCCTGACGAAGGCATCTGCTGTGAATTCATCTCCTGTTCCGGAGCGGAAACGCTTTCCGAGGAGACTCCTATTTGGGTGTTAAAGAAGGTTTCCACCACCTTACGGGCAAATTCAATGGGGTATAACTGTATAATGGTACTATCCACCAGTTCATCAATCTGCATGCGAAAAGCAATTTTAACGAAGGTGCCGCCCAGAAACGGCGAAACATCCCCACCGTTTTGGAATTCGGATAAATCCACCAGAGTGCTCTCTGGCGGGCTGATATCAATCACCGTCTGCAGCATCGTGGAAAGAGATGTGGCAGCAGAACCCATCATCTGATTCATAGCCTCAGAGATGGCGCTCAAATGCAGCTCACCCAGTTCACCGTCCGTATTGGTTCCGTCACCGCCCATCATCAGGTCGGCAATCACCTTCACGTCGTGCTCCTTCAGCACGAGAATATTCATGCCGTCAAGCCCCTTGGTATATTTAATCTGGATAAATACACATGGCTTTTCATAATCTCCCAGCAGCGTATTCCATGTAGCCAGGGTAACCACCGGGGTAGTGATATTCACCTTTTTATTCACAAGAGAATACAGGGTAGTGGCAGAGGAACCCATACTGATATTGGCAACCTCCCCAATTGCATCCTTTTCCACATCTGTCAGCAGCTCTCCCTCTCCGGAAGCTGTGCTGCCGGCTGTACTTTCATTGCTTATGTCTCCTGCCGCATCCCCTTTAGGCAGGTTTTCTGTACTGTCCAAATCACCTGCGCCGTCGGCGGATAAATCCATTCCATTTAGCAGCGCACTTATCTCATCCTGAGACAGCATTCCATCCATGCTTACTCCTCCTCTCTGATTACCGATGTAATCCGGACAGCATAAGATTCTTTATCGGTTCCGGGCAATGCGGTAAACTTTCTGATATTTCCTACATAAATATCCATATCGCTATCAATCTTTGAATCCAGGCGGATGCAGTCTCCAACCTGAAGATTCAGGAAATCATTCACTGAAATTAGGCTTTTTCCGAGTACTGCCTTAATGGGTACATCTACCCTTCGGATCAGCGATTCGATATATTCCTCATAATTTTCATCCCGGTTCTCCTGCATTGTAGAAAACCAGTATTTTGTATTCAGCTTATCCATGATGTCTTCCAGGGTAAAGAAAGGCAGGCATATATTCATAAAGCCCTCCACATCCCCGATCTTCATGTTAAGCGTGATCAGCGCTATCATATCATTGGGAGCGATCACCTGGGCAAACTGTGGATTTGTTTCCATCCGGTTTAAAACAGGATTCACATCAATCACATTTTTCCAGGGTTCTCTGAGAAGCTGGGTAAACATAATCATCAGTTTCTGTAAAATAGTAAGCTCAATCTCTGAAAATTCCCGGCTTTTCTCCAATGGTACGCCGCTGCCTCCCAGCATACGGTCAAGCATGGCATAACCAAGATTTGTTGCCAGGTCTATGATAACTGTGCCATTCAGCGGAGCGAAGTTAATGATTCCCAAAATAACGGGATTAGACAAAGCATTGGTAAACTCGCTGAAGGTAACTGTCTCTGAGCTTGCCACCGCCACCTGGACATTTTTCCGCAGGTAGACGGGAAGATTCGTAGAAACCAGCCGGCTGTAATGCTCGAATATGATTTCCAGCGTCCGCAGATGCTCCTTTGAAAACTTCGTGGGTCGGCTGAAATCATAATTCTTCACATGCTTCTCTTCATTGCTCTGCATCTGATCTACGTCCAGCTCTCCGGCCGATAAGGCTGCAAGCAGATTATCTATCTCATTTTGTGAAAGGACCTCTCCCACAAAAGCTCACCTCCTTAGCCTAACTTCCGAACTTCACTTCGCTGATTGCCACCTGATAAATAAAATCAGACTGGAACAAATTTTGAACCGCCTGCAGGATTTCTGCCTTCAGTCCCTCCAGGTCCGCCCTGCACTCACTTTCTGTGTGGGCTGAAACCACCGAGGAGATAGCATCCTTCACAAGACTCTCACGATCCGCTATGGTCTCGCCATAGGTTTTGTATCCATCACTGTTCATGTTCATGGACAGCGCCGCATCAAACTGGATATATCTCTGCACTCCACCGTCCTGGGCAGAAGGATCGCTTGCAAGAGGAATGGTCATAGTTGTCAGATTATATACTGCTGTATCCTCCAGCGAAATCTCCTGTCCCGATTCTCCCGGCTGTGTCAGCTCCAGCCGCATTACTGTAGCTATGTTGTTCACAAGCTCAGATGTTTTTTGGTTGGTTCCCATGACACTGACCATCAGTACACTGGTCAACACAACATTCACAATCAGTAGTGCCAGAATCAGCACCGTCAGCATGTTCTTCTTCATTTTTACTCCCATCTGCGCATTTTTGCACATTTTTTAATTTAAAACCCAAACAGCTGCCGTTCTCATCTCTCAGCTGGCAGGATTATAAATTCGTATTTCCACCCTTCGATTTCTGCTTCTGCCCTCCTCAGTGGAATTGTCCGCAATGGGCTCTCTGTCACCCATTCCCGCATGTCTCAGCCTTGCCGGATCCAAAGAGGTATTTTCTACCAGATAGTAGAACACAGAAAGGGCTCTGGCACTGCTGAGTTCCTCATTATCGGCATATTTGGCACTGCTTATCGGTACATTGTCCGTATGTCCTTCTATTTCAATGGTGCCTTCACTGTATCTTTCCAGAATCACTCCTACATTATCCAGAATATCCAGCGCCTCACCCTTCAGCTCAGCGCTGCCCGAGTCAAACAAAAGGGCGCCCTTCATGGTCAGCTGGACGTACTGGGACGAAAAGCTCACCTCCACCTGATCAGACAGGCTGCTCTCATATACGGCTTCCTCAATGTTCTCAGACAATTCTTCATTCTGCTGCAGCATCTCGCCTTCCAATGCCTGAGCCAGCTCCTGGGCGGTACTCTGCGCATTTTCCTCGAATTCCTGGGCATCATTCTGCCCTTCCGCCGCCCTTCCCGTGCTGTTTATGTATTGATCCAGATTATTCAGCTGGCTGATACCGTTTCCAATCAGCACCCCCTCCTCCAAAGCAGTGTCTCCTCCGTCAAAAATACTGAAGGTGCTGTTCATAGACGCTGCCATCTGGTTATACCTTTCCGTATCTGTATCTGACATAGCGAACAGCATGACGAAAAAACATAAAAGAAGGTTCATCAAATCCGCAAAGGTATTCATCCACGGCGCGTTCCCCCCTGAAGGCGGATCTTCTCTGCGTCTGGCCATTACACCTCACCTCCTGCCTCTGCTTCTTCGGCCGCATTCTCTCTTTCGGCTGGAGCGAGGAAGGATTTCAGCTTTTCTTCGATGACTCTTGGATTCTCCCCGGCCTGAATGGACAAAAGCCCCTCTATCATTACTTCCTTCTGCATCATTTCCACATCATTATCCGCCTTCAGCTTGTTGGACACCGGAATACAAATCCAGTTTGCAAGCAGGGAACCATACAATGTGGTAATCAGCGCCACCGCCATAGCCGGTCCAATGGTGGAAGGGTCTTCCATATTATACAGCATATCCACAAGACCAATCAAGGTACCGATCATACCCCAGGCAGGTCCCATGGCAGAGAGTGTGTCCCAGAAACCGATCTTGTCCTTATGTCTCCCTTCAATGCTCACAAGCTCTGTTTCCATAATCGCTCTGACCAGATCCGGATCCGTGCCGTCCACAATCAAAAGAATTCCCTTTTTCAAAAAAGGATCCTCTAAATCTTCTGCCGCCTCCTCCAGGGAAAGCAGTCCCTCCTTGCGGGCCACATTGGACAGATCAATGATCTTGCGTATCATCTCCGCCGTATTCACAACAGGAGCCTTGAAGATCAGGCCCATGGACTTTACTCCGCCAATAAAGTTCTGCAGGCTCACACTCATCAGCGTACAAGCAAAAGCGCCGCCGAAGGTTATGATAACGGATGGATAATCCAGATATTCATAAACGCCGCCCAGACCAGCACTGCTGATAACACCGAATACGATTGCCAATAATCCTAAAATAATGCCTAATAAGGATGCTATATCCACGAGAATCACCTAAACATTCCGCAATTTTTTGAATTATTCTGCAAGAATATCCTTTCTGTACAATTTTACAAGATTTTTTATCTCTTGTCTACTTTCTTTTACAATTATTTTTCTGCCTGTCGTCAGCGTAATCACTGTATCCGGCGTCTCCTCCACCACTTCAAACAGATGCGGATTTACAAGGATTTTCACGCCATTGATTTTCGTTACCTCTATCATAAAATCCACCTCGCTTCTGTTATTCCATCAGGCATAAACCATAAGTGATATAAGGGACGGAAAGCTCCGTCCCTTATTCATTAATGATACCTTATCTCTTCAGGTTTGTCAATTCCTCAAGCAAGGTATCGGACACCGTGATAATACGGCTGTTTGCCTGGAAGCCCCTCTGTGTGGTAATCATTTCTGTAAATTCTGAGGACAAATCCACATTGCTCATCTCCAGCTGTCCCGTGGACATATAACCGCCGTTTGCAGTAATATCCACGCCGATGCCGTCGAATTCCCCGGAGTTTAAGGATGCGGAATAGAGGTTGTCACCCTGCTTCTCCAGACCGGAGGCATTGGCAAACTCCGCAGTCGCAATCTGTCCCAGCAGCTTTGTCATACCGTTATCGTAGCTTGCATAAATCATGCCATTGTTTTGAATGGAAACACCAATCATATCCCCAAGGCGTCTGCCGGCGCCCAGTCCGTCCTCGTCCCCGCTGGTAGCGGACACGGTAGAGGTTCCCTTGTTGTCTACCATAGACACATTGGAAAAATCAACGGTGATGTCGGAAAAGTTTCCGCCCAGGGCAGAAAGTCCCAAAACAGCAGTGGTCTGGGTAGCCGCTCCGCCGATACCGGCAAAGTTTCCGGTGTTGCCGTCAAAGGTTATCGTGGTGCCGTCAAAGAAACGGCCGTCAGCTTCAAAGGAATCCTCCGTAGAAGGAAACATATCAGTTCCTGTACCCTGTACCATGTTTGCCAGCATCTGCTCCACAGAAACCGGCGTAGTGCCGTTTGTTTCATCGTACACAAACAGATTTAAAAATTCCTCTGTAGAACCCTCATAGCCATAGGCTGTGGCAATGTTGTCCAGAACCTCCTGCACTGTCATGTCCGTTCCGCCAATGCTTACCACTTCGTCTCTGTCCCGTAAAGTACCGGCGTTGAATATAGCCGTTAAATCCGCATAGATAATGCCGCCGTCAGCAGACTGAAGCTGATTGCCGTTCCACCTATAAGCCGAGCTGTTAAAGCTTACCGTCACCGGCCTTTCCTGGGTATTGTTTACCGTTCCGAAGGTAACCCCGGTAATGTCTATCTCGTTTCCCTCGGAATCCAGCAGGCTGGAAAGCTCCAGACTGTACTCATTTTCGTCCGCCGACTGCTTAAAGGTCAGCTTTGCCGTGTAGCTGTAGCCCAGGGCATCATAAAAATTCAGGTTAATCACCTTGCCGTTTGCACTGGTCACATCCGTATCGTTTTTGTCCAGAATACCGGAAACATACGCCTGGGAGGTAGCCTCCGGCGGATAGGTCATATTTGCCGCGCTCATAATGCGCAGCGCTGTCACCGTATCCTGCCTGATTTCTCCTGTGGTTTCGTCCACGCCCCAGCCCATTACATTGTATCCGGTGCTGGTCATGGCAAGGTTGCCTGCTGCGTCCACATAAAAGGAGCCGTCACGGGTAAAGAAATTCTCACTGCCGTTGTTCACAATGAAAAAGTTATCTCCGTTAATCATGATATCAAAGGGATTGCCCGTGGACTGGCTGGCCCCCTGTGTAGCAATGCTTGTGCTGATCGCTCCGGATTTAACGCCCAGACCGATCTGTCTTGCATTGGTTCCCCCGGCTCCCGTAAGGGCGTTGGGGCCGCTTGCGTTCTGCGTGGTCTGGCTGAGCAGATCGCTGAACACAATCGAGCTTGACTTAAATGCAACCGTGTTGACGTTGGCAATATTATTACCGATCACGTCCATCTTTGTCTGGTGTGTTTTCAATCCCGACACACCAGAATACAATGATCTCATCATAGTACTGATTCCTCCTGTAGAAACGGAGCCTGCCTCTCTCTGTCATTCAAAAGGCTCAAGCCTCCATTCAGGTCCGGCTTATATAATCACCGCTCCGTTTATATTGGTAAATACATTTTCACTTGTCTGTGCACTGTCCATTGCCGTCACTACCGTCTGGCTGGGCACATTTACAATAAAGGCAATTTCATCCACGATCACCAAAGAATCCCTGATCCCTTTCTGTTTTGCCTTCTTTGCCCCTTCATTCAGCCGTTCCAGCTGCTTCGTGCTCAATTCAATATTCCGGTCCGCCAGACGCACCGCCGCGTGCTTTGAAAACTTAAGTCCATTTGCTTCCTCGCCCTGAAGCGTCTTTGTCTGCAGAACCTCTTCAAACGTCAGACCGTCCGTGGTCCTTTCTGTCCCCGTCCTCTGCGCCGGATTCAGATATCGGTCGGTCAGCTGCTCAATGGACAGATAACCGCTTTTTTGTATGTTCATTTCTCAGGCTCCCGTATCTGTATTCCCAGTTCCTTCTGTTCCCTGCGTATCTTCCGTGTCCTCTCCGTTCTGCGTGCCTTCGTCCTCTCCTGCTATGGTTCTCAGCTCCTTAAGCTTTTCGATATACTTATTCAGCTGGTTCACCACATCGGTCGCCAGAAAGCTTTTCTCATAATCCGTCATTTCATTGTAGATTTTCTCCAGCTCATCAATGGCCTCTCCATCCGAAAGACCAATGGCGTTTACGCCGGGCAGCTTGTTGATCGCCACATTGAAATCATATGCCTTGTCGTAAGCTGCAAGGTATTCGGGGTCTGCCACCGTATCCAAATCGTCAATGGAATACAGCTGCTCTCCGATAGACAGATATGCCTTTCCGTTCTCGTATACCACATAGTCTACTTTTCCCCGCACATAGTTGGTCTCTCCCGAGGAATTTGTGGTCTTGATATATACTTCCTCTCCCACAAGGGTGCTTGCCCGCTGCAGATCCATGCTCTTTGCCATGTTCTGCATCTGCTCCACCTGGGTAAATTGTGCATACTGGGATATGTACTCCGTGTTGGAGGTGGGTTCCAACGGATCCTGATACTTCATCTGCGCCACCAAAAGCTGCAGAAAAGCATCCTTGTCCATATCGCTGCTGGCGCCTGTGGTTTGGGACAGAGAGCTCTGGGATGTAGATTCTACCAGTTTTCCATCCTCCACTGCCTGTACCAGTGCCATAATATCACTCCTTTCCTTTTTTGTGCTACGCGGTGAAGTCCACCGTGCTTCCTGTGGCAGTCATCATCTCAGCCGCCAGGGCTTCCTCTTGTTCCAGCTCCTCTAAATCTAAAGGCTCGTTGAGATTTATTCTTCTCGCTCTCCCTTTGGATGGGGCCTGCTCCTGCTGCCTTCCTCTGCCCTGCTCTAAGTTTCTCTCAAACTGATGAGCTTGTACGGAAACCTCAACGGCCTCCACTCTCACTCCCTGTTCCTGAAAGCTTTCCTTGAGCTGAATCATCTGGCTTTCCAAAGCAGCCTTTACCGTCTCGTTCTGCGTGATAAAATGAGCCGTTACAGCCCCTCCCTTTGACACCACCTGAACATGTACGGTTCCAAGGCTTTCCGGATGCAGCTGCATTTCAAGATTAGATACGTCAGGCTTAATCTGAATCTTCATGTAATCCATGATCTGCTTCATAATATCCTGGGTATCCACATCCCATATAAGGGCGCTTTCCCCTGTCTGCGCTGCCTGAGCCTGAAAGCTGTCAAGCCTGAATTCCTGCTGCAAGAAATTGGCGGTTTGTCCGCCCGTGTGCTCCTGGCGGCTTTGTGCGCCGTTTCCTTCGTCTGTCTGTGCGTCTGCCCCGGCACTCTGTTTCACCAGCTGCGTATCCGTCTGGGCATTCCCTTCAGACATCCCCTGGCTGCTCTTTGGCGTGCTGCCTTCCTCTGTTTCCGGCATTTCTTCCTGCAAAACAGCTTCATCTACCGTGATTTCCACGGATACAGATTCCCCGCCAATGCCGGATTCACCGGGCGTGCTTCCCACATCCTCTGTCAGCGCTAAAAGTGCTTCGCCTTCCAGTCCCAGCTCTTTGCCGGCCTGTTCCAAAAGCGCACTCAGCTGCTCCATGGCCGTCCGGTAATCCTGATACAGCTCCCCGTTGGTAATCAGGGAAAGGGAATCCTCCGCTCCGGCCGCCGCAAGCAGAAAACCGCTCAAATTCTCCGGATTTAACAGCTGTAAGGGCTCCATGTCAAGCTGTCCAAGCACATCCTGGATTTCCTCTTTTGTCAATCCAAGTATCTGGCCAAGCTGCTCCATAAACTGTGCAGACACACTGCCAAGCACCTCCAGGACTTCCTCCCTTTCCTCACCGGCAAGGTCCGCATCCTGCAAAGCTTCCGCTTCTTTTTCAGCCCCGGCCTTCCCCGTGTCCTTTGTCTTTAGGGATTCGCCCTGGACATGCTCTGTCTTTCGAAGGGAAGTCTGCCCGCCAAAGGAAGCAGTATCCTGTTTCACTGCCTTTTGGGTATCCCTTCTGTCCGTCTGAAAATTCAGTATTTCCTGAAATCCGGATTCCCCGGTTTTCCCTGCAGCGGGAAAAATCTGAGCGGCTCCCTTGACCGCACTGCCCGCAGCCTTTACAGGTGTACTCGTCATACTCTCTCCTCCTTTCTTTTCGTATTTTATTTATTTGAAAGCCTGTTAAGGCATTCAAACCATATATCGGAAAAAATCAAAAAAATTGTTACGTTTTCCGTCAAGATTCAGGATCCATGATTTTGGTCAGTCTGGCTGCCACCTCAGGATCCATTTGCCCCATAATAGCGCCCCTGTCCTCAGCACTCATAACCTTTAATATCCGGGCCGCCAGATCCAAATCATCGGTCATAGACTCAAAAATTCCCGCAGCCTGCTTAGGCTTCATCTGAGAATAAGCTTCTGCATAATCCTGAACCTCCTGGCTTTCCTCGAGCTGTGTAACCACCTGCTTATAAATATATTCTGCCGTGGTGGGATCCATTGACTCATAGTATTTTTGATACGCCTCAGCCCCGGGACCGTTTTCGGCATACACTACTTCCTCGTAAAACTCCGTTTTTACCCTCTGGAATTCCACCTGGCTGTTTTCAAATTCCTGAAGCCGCAGAACCTCAGCTTTTAAGCTGTCAAGCTCCTCATCCTTGGACCGGGACTCATTTTGAGCCTGCTCTAATTGAATTTCCAGGCTCCTTATCTGTTCCACCGCTTCCTCCAGGCTGGTGTATCCCCCATAGCTTTCTGTATCCGTAGTCTCCGTCACGGAATTTTCCGGCAATATTTTGTTGAGCACCGGCACATCCTGCAGAATGGGAGCCAGCACCCTGCTTCCGAAGCCTCCCACGTCCAGCTTGATAACGACGCAGATTACCGCCAGCCAAAGGGCCACAATCAGAAGCGTCGCTCCAAGAGTCAAAAGACCATTGCTCTCCTCATCCTCCCCCAGAGCGTCCTCCTGCCTGGCAATTTCTCTGGCTCTTCTTTTTGCCTCTTTTCTCTGCTCCCGCTGCTGCCTTTTCAGTTCCTTTTTTTCACTTTCTAATTTTTCTTTTTCCGTCGGAGCCGCCAGCCCCTCAAGATTCTTTGCCTTTGCCATTATTTGCTCACCTGCCTCTGACCATAAGTATAGCTGGTCAGCTCATCTATCTCCTTGCTCTCCTGCCTGTTTTCTTCCTGTAAAAAGCTTTCAAAGGCTTTTTCCTTTAAAGATTCATGAGTTTTCCGCTCCTTCATCACTTCCGTCAGACGTTCCCTGGCCTCCTCAAGAGCCTTTTTTGCTCTCCGCACCCTGACGTTCTGCTCCGCGATAAAGGAATCCATGCGCAGAATCGCAGTTTGATTCTCTTCAATCTCCCTCACATCCAGCTTCCCCGAAAGAAGCTCTGCCGCCTGTTTTTCATAAGACAGCTTCCGCTCCTTTAATTCCGCCAGCTTCTCCTCCTCCCTGTCAAGGGCGCCTTTAGCGGAGGAAAACTCCTGCTTTGCCTGGGTCTCCATCTTTTCCTTGATACTCAGAATGCTTTGCAGTGAATAGTGAAATCTTGCCATTTATGTTCACGGCCTCCTGTTTTTACTGAAACAGCTTTTCCAGGGCAGCCACAGTCTCTTCGAATTCAAACTTTTCCTCCACACCCTGGCACAAAAATTCATTTACCGCATCAATTTTTGTGATGGCATAATCAATGGAAGGATTGCTTCCGCTCTTGTATGCGCCAATGTTGATCAAATCCTCCGCTTCGTTGTAGGTAGCCAGCACCGACTTTAGCTTGCCTGCCGCCTGTTTGTGCTCTCTGTCTGCAATCTGGCTCATGCACCTGGAAATACTCTGAAGAATATCTATGGCCGGATAATGATTTTTATGTCCCAGCTTGCGGCTCAGCATAATATGTCCATCTAAAATACTGCGGGCCGTATCCGTGATAGGCTCGTTAAAGTCATCCCCATCCACCAGTACCGTGTAAAGGCCTGTTATGGAACCCTTTGCGGCCCTCCCGGCTCTCTCCAGCAGCTTTGGCATCTCGGAGTACACACTGGGCGGATAGCCTCTGCTCACAGGCGGCTCCCCGCTGGCCAGCCCGATTTCACGCTGGGCCATGGAAAAACGAGTCAGGGAATCCATCATCAAAAGCACATCCTTTCCCTGGTCTCTGAAATATTCCGCAATCGCCGTTGCTGTCTTGGCAGCCTTATTTCGTTCAAGAGCGGGGCGGTCCGAGGTGGCCACCACCACCACAGAGCGTTTCATGCCCTCCTCGCCTAAGTCTCTCTCGATAAATTCGCGTACCTCTCTGCCGCGCTCTCCAATCAGTCCGATCACATTGATATCTGCCCGGGTATTTCTGGCAAACATGCCCATCAGTGTGGACTTCCCCACACCAGAGCCTGCAAATATACCGATTCGCTGGCCTTTCCCCACTGTAATCAGCCCATCCACCGCCTTCACTCCAAGAGGCAGCACCTGGTCGATAATCGTCCGGCTCATAGGGTCCGGCGGAGCAGCCTCCACCGGGTAGCTGGCGCCCTCTATCTTTTCTGCATCAATGGGGCGTCCCAGACCGTCCAGGGTTTTTCCAAGAAGCTTCTGACTCACCTGTACCCGAAGGGGATAACCGGTGTTTTCCACAATACAGCCAAGGCCAATGCCGTCCACTGCCTCATAGGGCATCAGCAGTGTCTTTTTATCCTTAAAGCCCACCACCTCCGCCATAATAGGCGCCGGTTCACCGTCTCCCTCAGGATATATCCTGCAGATATCTCCCAGCTTTGCATCCGGACCTGCCGACTCAATGGTCAGTCCCACAACGTTGACCACCTTTCCCAGCCTGCGGAAAAATGTTTTTTCTTCTAATTTCTTATATTTCTCAAAGTCTATTGTCATACTGCTCCTAACATCAGGAATCACTTCTCATAAGACAAAAGCTTCAGCTTCTGCCTAAGCTGCGCAAGCTGTGTACCCACGCCGCAGTCGAAAATACCGCCGTCTGTCTCGATCAGACAGTCATTTTTTCCAAGCGTCAAATCTTCAATGATTTCAATTTCACTGTTGGGAGAAACGGCTGTAAGCTGCTTCTTTTCCATGCTCACATAAGGATAATCTTCCTTGGAAACATGGATCAAAAAGCTGCGTTTTTCCTCTACATCCCGCATGGCGGTGGAAATCAGGTAGACAAGCACCTCTCTGTAGGAGGCAAGCTCCACATGAAAAATGTGCTCATAGACTCCCGTAATGGTATCGATAAACGCCGGCTCCAGCTCATCTAGCTTTTTTTGATAAGCATCCTCCAGCTGCTTTTCTTTCTTCCTGTACTCCTGCTCCAGGCGGGCTTTCTCAGCCTGCGCTTTCCTCTGCCCCTCCTCATAGCCCTGGGTCCTGGCCTGCTCCAGAATACTGCGCTTTTCCTGTTTTGCCTGGGAGATTGCCTGCTGTCTTAAGGTCTCAGCCTCCTCTTTCGCCTGTTGTACAATAAGATCAGCCTCCGCCTTCGCCTGCTGTGATGCAGCTTCATCCTCCACAGCCGCCTTTATCACATTGCCGGTCTGGGAATTTTCTTCCCCTTCCTCCAAAGGAGGCACCTCCCCGGCCTGAAGTCCCGGGACAAAGCCTTCGTTTTCCGGGCGCTGCATTCTGGCTGCCAGCTCCTCCATGCGCCTGGCCATCCGCTCATTGCTGTCAATTACACGCAAATCATCCTGGGCCAGACAGGTATATCCTCTTTTCAGCAGATTACTAGACAACGATCTCATCACCTCCGCCTCTGGAAATAACGATTTCGCCTGCATCCTCCAGCTTTCTGATAATATTTACAATCTTCTGCTGTGCCTCTTCCACATCCTTCATGCGGACAGGACCCATAAATTCCATGTCCTCTCTGATCATAACGGCAAGACGCTTGGACATATTGTTGAAAATCGCATTCTGCACCTGCTCGTTTGCACCTTTCAGGGCCACCGCCAGATCGTTGTTGTCCACATCACGCAGCACACGCTGTATAGCCCGGTCGTCCAAAAGAAGCACGTCCTCGAACACAAACATCTTTTTCCGGATTTCGTCCGCCAGCTCCGGCTCTTCGATCTCCAGGGTTTCCATAATATGTTTTTCCGTTCCTCTGTCCACAGTATTCAAAATTTCCACTACCGCGTCCACGCCGCCGATAATGGTGTAATCCTGATTTACCAGACTTGCCAGCTTGGACTCCAAAACCTTCTCCACCTCTTTGATCACATCCGGGCTGGTTCTGTCCATCACAGCCACACGTCTCGCCACATCGGCCTGTCTGTCAGGAGGCAGCGCAGAAAGAATCAATGCCGCCTGGTTGGGAGATAGATAGGATAAAATCAATGCAATCGTCTGCGGATGCTCATCCTGAATAAAGTTAATCAGCTGTGTGGCATCCGTCTTTCTGACAAATTCAAAAGGCTTTACCTGCAGGGACGCCGTCAGCTTGCCGATGATATCCATGGCCTTGTCCGACCCAAGAGCCTTTTCCAAAAGCTCCCTCGCATAGTTAATGCCGCCCTCTGCGATATACTGCTGGGCGAGACACACCTCATAGAATTCGTTGATAACCTCTTCCTTCACCTGGGGCGTCACGCTTCTGGTATTTGCAATTTCCAGGGTCAGCTCCTCTATTTCATCTTCCTTTAAATGCTTAAACACACCGGCAGAGCGCTCCGGCCCCAGCGAAATCAGCAGAATCGCCGCCTTCTGCAGTCCGGTAATGTCTCCCTCTCTTGTTCTAGCCATAATCCTTCGCCTCTCTTCCAAACCCTTTAATTCCAGTCCTCATTCAGCCAGTTTCGAAGCAGGCTGGCCGCCGCCTCAGGATTTTCATCCACAAATTTCTCTATCAGCTTGCGGGTTTCTGATTTAGCCTCCACATCAATGTCCTCAAGTTCCGGCCCAGGAGTGGACTGCAGAAGGTTCTCCACAGAAAGCTCCTCCTCCCTCGCCACCTCTGTCCGGGTGCGCATGCTGCGCAGCACCACAAAGGCCAGCAGGGCCAGAATCATTACCAGCATCATAATGCTTAAAATAGTGGTCCAGCTGACATTCATGCCCTCCCTGTCATAAAAGACAGGGGACTCGTAGGCCACTATGGTGATATTATCCTCGCTGATTCCGGTAGCATTGGCTACAATGCTGTAAAAATCCGGGTCCACATCCATCTTTACATCCGCGCTGTTTGCAGACTTATATTCCTCCCAGCTGGTGCCGTCCAAAAGGCCCTGACGCTCCACATCCTCCTCATGAATCTCATTCCAGGTAATAGCCGTTATGGAAATGGAGGACTGGGAATAATCAATGCTGCCCGCAGGAGTCACTTTATAGTTGATGGATTCATTGGGCAGATAGTCCGTGGAGGTCTCCGACTGTGTGGAGGAGGTGGTGCCGGAATCGGGATATACCTCCACAGTTCCGTCATTTGACTCCGCTCCAGGCACAGCACTTCCGCCGCTGTCACTTTCAGAATCGAAGGTGTCCTGATGGGAAATCATGCCCTCTTCCCGTCCGTCATTGGCATAATATTCCTTTACAGTCTCCTCGTAATTGGCGTAATCCATGGTCAGATGGCTGGTGACCTCAATGGCGTTGTACTGATTGGTGCCAAACAAAACCTTCTTCACTTGATTGGCCACCATGGATTCTGCCTGATTTTGAAGCTCCTGCATGGAATTGGCGATGCCCGCGGAGGTGTAATCCTCTCCGCCTTCAAACAGGATATTGGAATCGCTGTCGATGATTGTGATGTTCGCTGTGGTTTCGTTTCCCAGATAAGTCGCCGCCGCCTTGGCCACCGCCGCTGCATTGGCAGAGGTAAAGGTTCCGTCCAGTTCAAGCTGAATAAACGCAGAGGACTCCTGCTGCTGCGCAATCAGCGTCCCATCCTGATCGGGAATATGCAGGCGCACAGTGGCGCTTTTTACGTTGCTTAAATTGGTAAGGTCCTTGGAAAGCTGGTTCTCCAGATACACGCCCCAAAGCTTTTCCTTATCGGATGCCGTCGTAGACATTCCCCCGCTCAGCGCATCCTCCGGCGAATAATCGTCAGGAACGTAACCCGCCGAACCAAGCGCTACATTGGCCGAAGAAAGCTGGCTGGTCTCTACATCGATCTTTAAGCCGTCGCTTGACTCCCTGTGCGCAATGCCTGCGCCGTCCAGAATATCGATGACCTCCGCCGCATCGGCTGTTGTTTCGCAGTCGATCAGCCTTGAATACTGGGGCTGTGAGAACACATATATGATAATTGCGAAAGTAAAGATGACCACCGCACCGATACCGATGATAATGGTTTTTTGTCTGGCGGTAAATTTATTCCACCACTCAAGCACCTTTGCAGGTATTTCTTTCAGCTTGTCTGCCATGATAAATTTCCCCCAGCGCTATTATATCTGAATCTGCATCAGCTCACGGTATGCCTCCAGGATCTTGTCCCGCACCGTCACCGTGTACTGCAGAGCTGTGGAAGCCTTCCGTAAGGCAATCGTCAGATCATGGGTATTCTCTGTTTCTCCAAGAGCAAACTTAATTTCCTCATTTTCTGCATCTGAAAGATAGCTGTTTGTGGTTTTAATGTTGTCCAGCGCCGAATTAAAAATAGCGCTAAACAATGTTCCGTCCGCTTTTTCATTTTTTTCCGTGAGCATTCCTGTCAGCGAAGCCGCAGAAACCTCCGAGCCCGCGCCTGCTGCATTCAAAGCACTGACTCCCGTAAGACCGCTAATTGCTGATAAATCCATTGTATGTACTCCTCTTATCCTTCTTATCCATTCTGCGCAGTATTTCTATGCCTTCTGCTCCCCCTCAAAAGCTTAAGCTTTACTGCTGCGTCAGCTGAAGCCCCTGCAGAGCCATGGATTTGCTGGCGTTGAACGCTGTGGCGTTTGCCTCATAAGCCCTGCTGGCATCAATCAGATTCGTCATTTCCGTTATGATATTTACATTGGGATATGTAACATAACCGTTCTCATCCGCATCCGGATGGGAGGGATCATATACCATGTTCATTTCTGTTTCCGTATCCTCATATACGCCGTCCACCTTGACGCCCTGTCCGCTGTATCCATGGTACAAAGACACGCTGCCCAGCACTCTGCTGAAAGAGGTCTGATCCCCCTTCTGGGCGAAAGTAACCACTTTTCTCCGGTAGGGCGTGCCGTCCTCCGTGCGCGTGGTGTTGGCATTTGCCACATTTTCAGAAATCACATCCATACGGTATCTCTGAGAGGTAAGACCGGATGCGTTAATATTAAAAGCAGAGAACATACTCATTCTTTTCTATCCTTTCTAAGCTGAGACAAAACAGAGAAAATCTATTTTATCACGGTCTGCAGATTGGTAAACTCCTGGTTGATGCTTGTGAGAAGCCCCTGGTATTTCAGCTGGTTTTCCGCAAGCATCACATTTTCATTTTCAACGTCCACATTATTCCCATCCAGTCTGTAGGAATAGCTCTCATAATCCGTGTAGGGCCTTGCCTGAAGCTCACTGGTCTTTATGGAGGATACTCTCTCGTCCATAGACTTGTTCAGCCCGCTTCCCAAAGCCTTCTTTAACTCATTTTCAAAGGACACATCCTGCCTCTTATAGTAAGGTGTATCCACGTTGGCTATATTGTTGGATATGGCTTCATTTCTCAGCCAGCCTGCGTCCGCAGCCTTGTCCAGCACATTGATATAATCAAATACATTAGTTTGAATCATCAGGGAACTCCTTTCCACACACTCCTACCACTTTATTCTATTATAATTTATTTTGCCAAAAAAACAACATTTTTTTATGGTTTTCAATGCAAAAACATGAAAAACGGGACTTATTGACTATGCAACAAGTCCCGCCATCTGCTCTTATTTTTTACGATTCTGGCGCTTCAGCTCCTCTATCTCGTCAAACACCACATCGTTGAGTACCTTGATGTAAGTACCCTTCATGCCGGAGGAACGGGATTCAATCACGCCGGCGCTCTCGAACTTACGCAGCGCATTGACGATCACCGACCTTGTGATTCCCACCCTGTCAGCAATCTTACTGGCAACCAAAATTCCCTCCATGCCGTTTAATTCGTCGAAAATATGGGTGATGGCCTCCATCTCTGAGAAGGAAAGGGTGCTTATGGCAGATTTCACCACCGCCACCTTTCGGCTTTCCTCTGCGCTTTCCTCATTTACAGCCCGCAGCATCTCAAGACCCACTACGGTACTGCCATATTCACAGAGTATAATATCGTCTATGTCATACTGGTCATAGCATTTATAGATAAACAGAGTGCCAAGCCTCTCTCCCGCAATCTCGATGGGGGTAATGATGGCCTGAAATTTTTTCACATCCGTACTCTCAAAGCCCAGCGTTTCCAGATTCACATTCTCCTTGGTGGACAGCACGCCCAGAAGCCTTTCATTTAACATGGAGTCGATAAATCCCCCCACATTCTCCTCAATCAGCTCCGTGATGGATTCGATCCCATCGGACTTCCCCACCCCCAGCACCTTGCCCTTGCGGCTGATCACCAGCACATTGGAATTCAAAATTTCACGCATCACACTGCAAATATCATTGAAAACCACCTTACTGGAATTATTATTGTGCAACAACTTGCCGATCTTCCTGGTCTTGTCCAATAGCTGTACACTGCTCATACACATTCCTCCGTTTTATTGAGACCGATTACAATATATAAACATTTTATCACAAATAAAATCAGATTACAATGTGCATACAGTTAATTTTTTTGTATTTTTTTTGATTTATGAGACAATTCTGACACTACTCCTGTTTCCTGCCTGCATATCACTGCTTTTCCACAGGGATTTTCCCGGTCACATAGCCGCACTGTTCGTTCATACACACCAGTTTATTTCCTTTTTCCAGAAGCATATCGCCGCATTTGGGACACTTCTCCCCGGATGGCTTCTGCCATACCATGAAATCACACTCGGGGTTATTGATGCAGCCATAATATTTTCTGCCTTTTTTTGTTTTTTTCAGGACAATGTCTCCCCCGCATTTGGGACAGGCCACTCCGATCTTCTCAAAATAGGGCTTGGTATTGCGGCACTCCGGGAAGCCCGGGCAGGCAAGGAATCGTCCGTGAGGGCCATATTTAATCACCATATGCCTGCCACAGAGCTCGCACACCTCATCGGACACTTCATCCTCTATGGTGACCTCCTCAAGCTCCTTCTCCGCATTTTTTACCGCTTCTTCCAGGTCGGGATAAAAATTGGATACAATGGTTTTCCACTTTACGGTGCCTTCCTCCACCCCGTCCAAAAGGGCCTCCATGTTGGCTGTGAAATTCACATCCACAATGCTGGGGAACGCCTCCTTCATCATATTGTTTACCACCTCTCCCAGCTCCGTCACATAGAGATTTTTATTCTCCTTTACCACATAGCGTCTGGCCAGAATTGTGGTGATGGTAGGCGCATAGGTACTGGGTCTGCCGATGCCCAGCTCCTCCAGGGTTTTCACCAGGGAGGCCTCTGTGTAGTGGGCCGGGGGCTGGGTAAAATGCTGCCTGGGGTCAAAGGAAAGATACTCCAGCCTGCTGTCCTTATCCAGCTCTTTTGCAAGAGAATTTTCCTCCTCCTTATCCTCCTCCTGCATATATACACTCATAAATCCATCAAACAAAAGCCTGGAAGCCGAAAGTGTAAATATATGCTCTGTCGCCTGAATCTTCACAGAAGTTGTCTCATATCTGGCTCCGCTCATCCTGCTGGCTGTAAAACGCTTCCAAATCAGCTGATAAAGCCGGAACAAATCCCTGGGCAGCTCATCCTTTACAAGCGCAGGAAGTCTGTTGATATCCGTAGGACGGATGGCTTCGTGGGCATCCTGAATCTTCTGCCCTGTCTTTTTTTCTGCGCTCTTTTCAGACTGATATTCCTCTCCATAACGGGATTTTATAAAGTCTGCCGCCTGAAGCTCCGCTTCCTCAGACACACGGGTGGAGTCCGTACGCAGATAGGTAATCAGACCCACAGTGCCCTCTCCCTTGATATCCACGCCCTCGTAGAGCTGCTGGGCGAGACGCATGGTTTTCTGGGTAGAAAAATTTAACACCTTGCTGGCTTCCTGCTGCAGTGTGGAGGTGGTAAAGGGCAGAGGGGCCTTCTTCATGCGCTCCCCCTTTTTCACTTCTGTGACCCGATACTGGGCCCCCTCCAGGGATGCCATAACAGCATCCGCCTGTTCCTTGCTGGTAATGGACTGTCTGCCCTCTTCGGTGCCATAATATTTTGCTGTAATGGGCTTCTTTTCGCCTTCTATCTTTAAGTTTACATCCAAGGACCAATATTCCTCCGGAATAAACGCATTGATCTCTTCCTCTCTGTCACAGATCAGACGAAGCGCCACAGACTGCACTCTTCCGGCGCTTAACCCCCTCTTAATCTTGGCCCAAAGCAGCGGGGAAATGCGATAGCCCACCATTCTGTCCAACACCCGGCGGGCCTGCTGGGCGTCCACCAGGTTCATATTGATTTCTCTGGCATTTTTCAAAGATTCCTTCACCGCATTCTTGGTAATCTCATTAAAGGTAATGCGGTACACCTTCTTCCCTTCCAGCTTCAGGGCTGCCATCAAATGCCAGGAGATGGCCTCGCCCTCCCTGTCGGGGTCGGTTGCCAGATAAATTTTTTCCGCCTTCTTTACCTCCTTGCGGAGATTGGCAAGAATGTCACCCTTTCCCCGGATCGTGATATACTTGGGCTCATAATCATGCTCCACGTCAATCCCCAGCTGGCTTTTGGGAAGATCCCTCACATGTCCGTTGCTGGCCGCCACCTCATAGTTTGCTCCCAGAAATTTTTTGATTGTCTTCACCTTTGCCGGTGATTCCACGATCACTAAATACTTTGCCATGTCGCCGTCCCCTTACTCCATGTTTTCGCTGTGTTTCTTCTATTTATATTATGATGTTGAGGTCAAAAGGATTTTCGGTCACAAAGCTTGTTTGAGCGCAGCGAGTTCGGATTTTTTGGAACGCATTTAGCAAATTTGTCGATTCCTGGCGCAACTTGACTCCGAAGCCGCAAACAATTCTGACGCTTTGTGATTGGGAGACCTTTTGCCCCCAACATCATATTATCTGATATATATACCTGATTCTCTCAACAATCGTGAAACACTATACACTAAATTCAGGGCGCTTGCAAGTTTTTTCAGAGATTTTTAATGAAACTTTCTTCTATTATTATATATAAAAGGGACAGAGCTGTTTTTTATCGCAGCTCTGTCCTCATTAGTCTTACATCATTCATTCATAAAATCACTGCATGGAAAGCAGCCGTACCTTAAGCCTTACATACACGGGAAGCAGAATAATAACCGCCAAAACGCCGTGAACAGCCATTCCTCCAAGCGCCGCCAGACTCGCAGGCAGCACTTCCTCCAGCTCTCCGGTGAAAGCCAAAAGCCCCGACATCATGGAGACGAAGGAAAAAACAAGCACAAACAGCTCTGCCGCCACAGCCGCCGCCATGGCCAGCTTAACAGACAAAAGCGACCTCTCTATCTGCATTTTTGTTATCTGCTCCCGGTTCTTCAGGCTATATACAAAGGAACGAAGAAAATCCGGCAAAAGTCCCGAAATCAACAGCATCAGCAAAACGGTTCCATATACAGCCGAGGCGCTCACCGGTTCAGAAAACCAGAAGCTTACATCCAGATGGCTGTCCATCAGATACCCAGCCAGGAATAAAAAGAGGAACAGCAATGCTTCGCCCACAACAAGCAATAGGAAACGATATACATTTTGAGGCTTCTGTGACGGGGCGTCCGCCTTTTCCACAATTTTGGTTCTCATAAAATCCCCTCCTGTTTCGATGAATATTTCAGACACATTTTTATTTCATATACTTATTATACTATTTATTCATTTTTTGTAAACACAAAATACTGGAATCCGAAATTGATATGCCAAAATACCATGCAAAAACGGCCTGTCTCCTATTTTCAGAAGACAAACCGTTTTTTCTTCTATTGAAATCTATTGGGAATTAATCCAGCTCCAGCGCACCGGTGTACAGCTGATAATAGGTTCCCTTAAGCTTGATCAGATCCTCATGGGTGCCACGCTCAATAATCCGTCCATGGTCGAGAACCATGATCGCATCGGCGTTCTGTACCGTGGATAGACGGTGGGCGATCACAAAGGTAGTACGCCCCGCCATCAGCGCATCCATGCCGCGCTGAACAATAGCCTCGGTGTGAGTGTCAATGGAGCTGGTGGCCTCGTCCATGATCATAACGGGCGGGTCAGCCACAGCAGCCCGGGCAATGGCCAGCAGCTGGCGCTGTCCCTGGCTTAAATTTGCTCCGTTTCCGGTCAGCATGGTGTTATAGCCGTCCGGCAGACGGCGGATAAAATCATCTGCACCAGCCAGTCCGGCAGCGGCAATACATTCCTCGTCGCGGGCTTCCAGATTGCCGTAACGAATATTTTCCATAACCGTTCCGGTAAAAAGATTGGTGTCCTGCAGCACAATGCCAAGGCTGTGGCGCAGGTCCGCCTTCTTAATCTTATTGATGTTAATACCGTCATAACGGATTTTACCATCGGCAATATCATAAAAGCGGTTGATCAGGTTTGTGATAGTGGTTTTTCCGGCGCCGGTAGAACCCACAAAGGCAACCTTCTGCCCCGGTTTTGCGTACAGGGAAACATTATGCAGAACGGTTTTCTCCGGCACATAGCCAAAGTCCACATCGAAGAAACGTACGTCTCCCTGGAGGCGGGTATAGGTGACGGTGCCGTCGTGATGGGGATGCTTCCACGCCCACACATTGGTGCGTTCATGGTATTCCTCCAGAGTGCCGTCGGCACGCTCTCTTGCGTTGACCAGCGTCACATAGCCTTCATCGGTCTCAGGCCCTTCATCCAGCAGCGCAAAGATACGATGGGCACCAGCCAGACCCATAACCACCATGTTGACCTGATTGGACACCTGTCCAATGGCCCCGGCAAACTGCTTGGTCATATTCAAAAAAGGAACCACAATACTGATGCTTAAGGCCATGCCTGAAATGCTGAGGTTGGGCGCACCAGCCAGCAGCAGGCTTCCCCCGACCAGCGCCACAATAACGTACATCACATTGCCGATGTTGGCTAACAAGGGCATCAAAATATTAGCGTAACGGTTTGCCCTTTCGGAATTTTCAAACAGCTCATCGTTTACCTTGTCAAAATCTGCCTTAGCGCCGTCCTCATGGCAGAATACCTTGATGACCTTCTGGCCATTCATCATTTCCTCCATAAATCCCTCCGTACGGGCAATGGTGATCTGCTGTCTGAGGAAATAGCGGGAGGAATGTCCGCTGACATAGCGCGCCACAAAGGTCATGACCACAACGCCGCAGACCACAACCAGCGCCAGCCAGACGCTGTAATACAGCATAATACAAAAGACGCTGAGCAGCATAACGCCTGAAATCAGCATCTGGGGCAGACTCTGGCTGATCATCTGACGCAGGGTATCGATATCATTGGTATAAAAGCTCATGATATCGCCATGGTTATGAGTGTCAAAATAACGAATGGGCAAATCCTGCATATGGTCAAACATCTTTTTCCGCAGTTTGGCCAGCGTGCCCTGGGTAATAATCGCCATCAGCTGGGTATAGCATATGCCCGCAATCAGGCTGATGACATACATGGTAATCAGGATAGCCAGCAGATTGAAAATCCGGCCCGAGGCTGTGGCCCAGTCACCATCCCTGAAGGTGTCCTCGACCACGGCGATCGCATTCTGCATGAAAATTGACGGCATGGAGCTGACAATGGCATTGATAAGAATACAAACCAGCGTAATGGGCAGAAGCACCGGGTAAAACTGAAATACGGTCTTGATCAGGCGGCCCAGCACGCCTTTGGGAGCGCGGCGGCCCCGTGCAGTGGTGTTGGTGGTGTTATTCGGCATTCTTATCACCTCCTACTCGGTTCTGGGATGTATAAATATCGCGGTAGACCTCGCTGGATTCCATCAGCTGATCATGGCTGCCCACAGCGCTGATGCGGCCCCCTTCCATCAAAATGATACGGTCGGCATCCTGCACACTGGCAACACGCTGCGCGATAATAATTTTAGTGGTCTCTGGAATAAACTCGCGGAAGCCTTTGCGGATCAAGGCGTCGGTGCGGGTATCCACAGCGCTGGTGGAATCGTCCAGAATCAATATCTTGGGCTTTTTTAACAGCGCGCGGGCAATACACAGACGCTGCTTCTGGCCTCCGGAAACATTGGTTCCTCCCTGCTCGATCCAGGTGTCATATTTGTCCGGAAACTGCTGGACAAATTCGTCTGCCTGAGCCAGACGGCAGGCCTCCTCCATCTCCGCATCGGTGGCGTTTGGATTTCCCCAGCGCAGATTGTCCTTGATCGTACCGGAAAACAGCACGTTCTTCTGCAGCACTACAGCGACCTGGTTACGCAGCGTTTCCAAGTCGTATCGGCGCACGTCCTCGCCTCCCACCCTGACGCTTCCTTCAGTCACGTCGTACAGACGGGGAATCAGCTGGATCAGCGACGATTTGGATGAACCGGTGCCTCCCAGAATACCGATCACTTCGCCGGACTTGATATGTAGATTGATGTCGGACAGTGCCATACGGTCAGCCTTCTTAGAATACTTGAAGCTGACGTTGTCAAAGTCAATAGAGCCGTCCTTAACTTCCGTCAAGGCGTTTTCCGGACTTTGCAGCGTGCTCTCCTCATTCAGAACCTCCACAATACGCTCCGCCGATTCAATGGACATGGTGATCATAACAAACACCATGGACAGCATCATCAGGCTCATCAAAATCTGAAAGCTGTAGGTCAGCATGGAGGACATCTGTCCCACGTTCAGGTCTAGTCCATAGCTGGTAATCACAGAATAGGAGCCGTAGGAAAGCACAAACACCATACCCGCATAAACGCAGAACTGCATCATGGGATTATTGATGGCCATAATACGCTCGGCACGGGTAAAATCCTTTTGAACATCCTCTGCCGCAGCGCCGAATTTCTTCTTTTCATAATCCTCACGCACATAGGACTTTACCACACGCATAGCCTGCACATTTTCCTGCACCGAATCGTTCAGCGCATCGTACTTGCGGAACACCCGGCGGAACAGAGGCGTGGCAGCGCGGATAACCAGAAACAGGCCAATACCCAGAAGCGGTATGGTAAACAAAAAAATCATAGCCAGACGACCGCCCATGATAAAGCCCATTGCAAACGAGAAAATCAACATCAGCGGGCAGCGGATGGCAACACGGATAATCATCATGTAAGCCATCTGCACGTTGGTGATGTCAGTGGTCAGACGGGTGACCAGGCTGGAAACGGAAAATTTGTCAATGTTTTCAAAAGAATAATCCTGTATTTTATAAAACATATCCTTGCGCAGATTACGCGCAAAGCCGGCGGATGCCGTTGCACAGGTAGCGCCTGCCGCACCGCCGAAAATCAGCGAGACAACGGACATGGCAATCAAAGCCGCGCCATACCGGACAATGACGTCCATGGAGCAGCCGGCCTGCATCTGATTTACCAGATTAGCGATCACAAACGGGATCGCGCATTCCAGAATAACCTCCACCGTCACCAAAAGCGGCGTCAAGATTGAAGCCTTTTTATACTCGCGAATGCTGCGGGCCAAGACTTTTATCATTTTGACTTCCTCCTTTTTCAATTCGTTTCTTTGTTTTTGGCTCGAATGTTCTGCTGCGAACTTTTTGGGTTCGATGCGTGGACTTTCCCGCAGGAAGCATTATCAGCCGCTTCGCCGTCCCAGTCATCCAGATTGCGCAGCATCTGAGCCGCCATCTCCTTAAACAGCTGCACCTGACCCTCCGAGAGTCCGCGCGTCAGCATACGGTCGGTCTCCTGCAGGCAGGCATACACCAGAGCGTCCAGCATAGCAGCACGCTGTGTGGGAACCAGACTTTTGAGTCTGGCATCGCTTTCTACGCTCTCCCTCCGGATAATTCCGTTTTTTTCCAGCAGCTGCAGGATACCCGTTGCAGTAGAACGGCTCAGCCCGAACACGTTCTCAATATCACGCTGGAAAATGGGACCTTCCTGGTAATGAGACAGAATATAATAGATTACCCGGCTCTGCACGCCGGTAATGCCCAGATTCTGTAAGGTAGCATTCAGCCGCGTTTTGACCTTATGAGACAGCAGATTGATCCACGCGCCGCAATCCTTTTCCACCTCAGACACCCCCTTTTTTTAGTACAACTGTCAATTATATTGTTTGGATGCGAACAGTATAGTACTCCATTTTGCCTATAATGTCAAGGGGGCAAAAATGATTTCTTATCGGTAAACTTATCCGTAAAAAACCTTTTTCAGCAATAAAAAAATGCTAAAAACTCAATTTTCATCAAGTTTCCAGCACTTTTCGGGTTGGGCTGTTCTTCTAAAGAACAAGCAGCTGATAGGGGAATCGAACCCCTGTTTCCGCCGTGAGAGGGCGGCGTCTTGACCGCTTGACCAATCAGCCATCTGCAAATACCGCTCTTTTTTGCTGTATCAGCGGTACTTGCTTATCATAATACATCTTCGAAAAAATTGCAAGTATTTTTTTAAAAATTTCTACAATTTTTTTTAATGCTGAAGCGCCATTTCCGCCTGCCTGTCATACAAAATCAAAAATACTGATCTGGTTAGATTCCGGCAGATCCCCCAAAAGATTCAGGGAATCCATCAAATCAATAACCGTTTTGGAAACCTTGGTGCGCTGCCTGAAATCATCCTTGGACAGGAAAGGCCCGTCCTTTGCCGCCTCCACAATGGCATCTGCTGCCTTCTCCCCCAGTCCGTCAATGCTGTTTAAAGAAGGCATCAGCTTCCCGTCCACGATCTGAAAGGCCCGGGATTTTGCCCTGAAAATGTCGATGGGCACAAATTCATAGCCTCTTGCATACATTTCCTGCACCACCCGCATATCACCATAGGCATCCTTCTCCTTGTTGGACAGGCTGTCACCTCGTTTTTTATAGTCCGCCATAATGCTTTCCAAATGCCTCTGGCCCTGGCACATAATCTCATAGGAAAAGGCCTTGGCCCGGATGCTGAAAAATGCGCCGTAATAGGCCAGTGGATAATATATCTTACAGTAGGCAATACGCCAGGCCATCATAACATAGGCAGCCGCGTGGGCCTTAGGAAACATGTATTTGATCTTTTTGCAGGATTCTATGTACCAGTCCGGCACATTTTTCTCCTTCATGGCCGCAATCCACTCCTCCTTCAGACCCTTTCCCTTGCGGACGCTCTCCATGATGGTGAAGGACAGACTGGGTTCCACTCCCATTTGAATCAGATAAAGCATAATGTCGTCACGGGTGCAGATGGCCGTTGCAATGGTTGCCGTTCCTTCCAAAATCAGTGTCTGGGCATTTCCAAGCCACACATCCGTTCCATGGGCCAGACCGGCAATCCGCACCAGGTCCGAAAAGGATTGGGGCTTGGCGTCAATCAGCATCTGCATGGCAAAGTCCGTGCCAAATTCCGGTATCCCAAGAGCCCCCAGCTTACACCCTCCGATCTGATCCGGTGTAATGCCCAGGGCGTCCGTATTCTGAAACAGGGACATTACCTTAGGATCGTCCAGGGGTATGGTGGTAGGGTCCTTTTGGGTCAAATCCTGAAGCATGCGAATCATCGTAGGATCATCATGTCCCAGAATATCCAGCTTTAACAGATTGTGGTCAATGGAGTGATAGTCAAAATGGGTGGTAATGGTGTCGGTGGTCATATCGTTCGCCGGGTGCTGAACCGGGGTAAAGGAATTGATATCCTGTCCCAGGGGAAGCACCACAATACCGCCGGGATGCTGTCCGGTGCTTCGCCTTACGCCCGTACAGCCTGCAGTGATGCGGTTGATTTCACAGGTCCGCTTGTGAACGCCCCTCTCCTCATAATAGTTTTTCACATATCCGAAAGCCGTTTTGTCTGCCAGCGTTGCGATGGTGCCTGCCCGGAAGGTCTGTCCTGCGCCAAAAATAACCTCCGTATACTTGTGGGCCTTGGACTGATACTCTCCGGAGAAATTCAAGTCAATATCCGGCTCCTTGTCTCCCTTAAAGCCCAAAAAGGTTTCAAAGGGGATGTCAAAGCCGTCCTTATTCAGCTTCTCCCCGCAGACAGGGCACAGCTTGTCCGGCATATCAATGCCGGCCTTGCCCGCATAAGCCTTTACATCCTCTCCGTCAAAATCCACGTAATGGCATTTGCTGCAATAATAATGGGGGCTTAAGGGATTGACCTCGGTGATCCCCGACATAGTGGCCACAAAAGAACTTCCTACAGAACCCCTGGAGCCCACCAGGTACCCGTCCTCCACAGACTTCCACACCAGCTTCTGGGCGATAATATACATCACCGCAAAGCCGTTGGTGATGATGGAATGCAGCTCCTTTTCCAGCCTGTCCTCCACGATTTTGGGAAGGTCTGGGCCGTAAATCTCGTGGGCTTTATTGTAGCAGATTTCCGTCAGCGTCTTATCACTGTCGGGAATCACCGGAGGACATTTATCCGGTCTCACAGGCGAGATAGTCTCTATCATGTCCGCGATCAGATTGGTGTTGGTGATCACCACCTCCCTCGCCTTATCGCTGCCCAGATAAGCAAATTCCTCCAGCATTTCCTCTGTGGTGTGCAGATAAAGGGGCGCCTGCTCGTCCGCATCCTCAAAGCCCTTTCCGGCCATGATGATTCTGCGGTAGACCTCATCCTCAGGGTCCAGGAAATGCACGTCGCAGGTAGCCGCCACAGGCTTGTGAAACTGCTCTCCCAGCTCCACGATCCTGCGGTTGATATTCTGAATATCCTCCACGGAATTAACATTTCTCACCTTTTCTGAGGCAATCATAAAACGATTATTGCCGCAGGGCTGTATTTCCAGATAATCATAAAAGTTAACCAGCCTTGCGATCTGGGCGTCGGACTGCCCGTCCAAAAGCGCCCTGTAAAGCTCTCCTGCCTCGCAGGCGCTGCCAAGGAGCAGTCCCTCTCTGTATTTCATCACCAGGCTTTTTGGCACTCTGGGACGTTTGTTGAAATAAGTCAGATGGGACTCGGATACCAAACGATAGAGATTGATTCTCCCCAGATCATTTTTTGCCAAAATAATGGCATGATAAGAAGGGAGCTTCTTTACCATATCCACGCTGGCAGCTCCCAGTGCATTCACCTGCGCCAGAGTATACACCTCTTCCTTTGCAAGCATCTTGATAAACCGCACAAAAATATGGGCCGTTGCCTCCGCATCGTCCACCGCACGGTGATGGTTTTCCAGGGATATCCCCAGAGTTTTTGCCACCGCATCCAGGGTGTGTTTGGCCTGATGAGGCAAAAGCACCCTGGCAATGCCCACGGTATCCACATAGGTATATTCCGTGGGATATCCCAGCCTTCTGGCATTTTCCATGATAAAGCTCATATCAAAGCCCGCATTATGGGCCACTAAGATGCAGCCCTGACAGAAATGCAGAAATTCCGGTAAAACCTCCTCTATTTCAGGAGCGTCCAGTACCATATCGTCCCTGATCCCAGTCAGCTTTTCTATCTCAAAGGGTATGGGCGTCTTAGGATTCACAAAGGTGGAATAACGGTCCACAATTTCGCCCCCTGACACCTTCACCGCACCGATTTCAATAATACGGTTATTCACCGGCGAAAATCCCGTGGTCTCTATGTCAAATACCACAAAGTCATCCGAAAGGCTCTGTCCTCTCTCGCCCGTCACAATTTCCCGCAGATCATCCACCAGATAGGCTTCCATGCCATAAATAATTTTAAAGAAGTCCTGCTTGACCGGATTTTCTTCCCCGGCCTCCTTGCGTTTTGCCTTCTCCGCCTTCCACAAATCCTCCCACACATGATTGGCATCGGTGAAGCTCTGCACCACCCCGTGATCTGTGATGGCGATAGCCCTGTGCCCCCACTGATAAGCCCGTTTCACGATGTCCCTGGCCTCTGACACACCGTCCATATCGCTCATCTTAGTATGGCAGTGCAGCTCCACGCGCTTCACCGGGGCAGTATCCGTCCTGCTTGTGGTAAAATCCGGAATTTTCTTAATTCCGGCCACGGAGCCTATGGTCAGCTCATGATCAAATTTGTCCACCATGCTGATGCCCTTCACCTTGATGAAAACGCCGGGCTTAAGTCCCTTCGTGATCTCCTCCACCTGGTCATTGCCTGCAAACATCTTCACGGTTATGGTGTCCGTAAAATCGGTTACATCAAAGATGATGATTGTCTTTTCATTCCTGATTTCCCGCTTGTCCAGGGTAAGAATTTTGCCCCGGATGACCACCTCCCCGATTTCTCCGATGATTTCCTCTATCTTTACGGGTTCCTCCTCAAAGTCCCTTCCGTAGAGCACGTCGGGATTGTCAGAGCGTCTGACGCTCCTTCCGTAGTCGCCTCCCCGTCTGAATTCTCCCTTTTTCCATTCCCCCCGTCCCTTTTCCAGACTCTTTTGCGCCGTGGGTGACTGCGCCTCCCTCCGGCCCGGCATACCGGCCTCTTTCTGCCCCCTGCCGCCAAAGTCCGCCTTCCCAGGCCCGCCGGGAGAACGTACCGCACCAGCCGTTCCTTGAGCCTCAGAGTCCTGCCCGCCGGCCGCACCAGCCTTTACCCTGCGGCAGATTTCGTCCACTTTCATTTGAATTCTGCGCTGGTCATCCTCTGCATATCTTCCGGTCTGTCCTTCCTTGTAATCTGTCTGCACCATTACCTGGAAGCCACAACGTTCCACCAGAACCTTTTCCAATATTCTGACAAGCTCTTCCTCCTTGCTTCTGATCAGAACAGAGTCCTCCAGCGTCAAAAGCACCTTATCCTTTGACGGAAAGGTAATATCCGCCGTCTTAAAGGCATTATATTCCACATGACTGTACTCCCTAAGTTCCGCCAGAATACTTTCTCTATAAATGTCCAAAAGCTTCTCCGGATCATACTGAGCCGACAGGGAAAACCTCTCATATATTTTCACCGTCATGTTTACATTGGAAAAAAGCTGCCTCTTAATCTGATTCTCCGCCTCCCAGATATGATCCTTTACAATCAGTCTGGTACTGAATAAATACACTCTCAGATAATCCCTGCTTTTGGTTGCAGAGATTTTCTCCACGCTGGTCTGCTCCATAATATCCTGCACATCCGGTTTCAGCTTCAGCGTTGGAAATACTTCAAAAAACGGTTTACCCATATTGTTTCACCTAATTCCAGTTATCCAGTTCTTCCTTCAAAGCCGCAAGCAGCTGTTCCTCCTTCACCTTGCGGACAATTTCCCCCTTTTTGATTAAAAGTCCCTCGCCTATGCCTCCGGCAATTCCAATATCTGCTTCTCTGGCCTCCCCGGGGCCGTTTACCACGCATCCCATCACAGCCACCTTGATAGCAAGGGGATAGTCCTCCACCAGTCTTTCCACCTTTTGCGCCAGTCCGATCAAGTCAATCTGGGTTCTTCCGCAGGTAGGGCAGGAAACCACCTCAATCCCACCCTTTCTAAGACCCAGGGTGCGCAAAATCAATCTGGCCGACTTGATCTCCTCCACCGGATTTCCCGTCAGGGAAACCCGTATGGTATCTCCGATTCCCTGATAGAGAATAATGCCAAGCCCCACCGCAGATTTGATATTTCCGCTCTGCACCGTGCCTGCTTCTGTAATGCCCACATGCAGCGGATAAGCGGTCTTTCCCGCAAGCAGCTCATGAGCCTTCACGCACATCAGCACGTCGGAGGACTTAATGCTGATCACCAGATTATCATAGCCCATATCCTCTATCATGTGCACCTTGTCAAGGGCGCTCTCCACAATAGCCTGGGCCGTTACCCCTCCATATTTTTCCAAAAGAGGCTTTTCCAGGGAACCGCTGTTTACCCCCACCCGGATGGGAATATTGCGCTCCTTCGCCGTCTCCACCACAGCCCGCACCCTGTCGGGGGCGCCGATATTTCCCGGGTTGATGCGTATTTTGTCTGCGCCGTTTTCCATGGCGGCAACAGCCAGCCGGTAATCAAAATGAATGTCCGCCACCAGGGGGATGTGTATCCTCTTTTTTATCTCTGAAAGGGCTTTTGCCGCCTCCATATCAGGCACAGTACAGCGGATGATCTCGCAGCCCGCCGCCTCAAGGCTTAAAATCTGCGCCACAGTGGCCTCCACATCCTGAGTTTTTGTATTTGTCATGGACTGAATCAATATGGGATTTCCCCCGCCGATCTTTCTGTCTCCTATCTGTATCACCTTGGTATTGTCTCTGTACATGGCTCCTCCCTTTCCTTTCCATCCTCAAAGAGAAAAAAAGAACACCTTCCTGATGTTCCTTTCTTGATTATAATCCAATCCAGGAACCCTGTAAAGAAACAATTCAAACGGAAAGGCTGCTTTCAGCGCTTTGCCGCGCAGAAATACCCGGGACTTACCTGGCTTGCAAATCCCTTCATACACAAAACCATCAGCATGGCTCCAAGACTCCCCACACTACAGGAAAAAGATATTCTGTCCTTTATCTGCTCCAATGTTCTGGGCGTAAAATCCAAAGCCTCCCAAATCTGCTGAAGTTCAGGCACAAGCTCCCTCTCCTTCTTTCCCCCTTCCACTCTCCTCTCCCGAAGCGCATATTTCGGATTTTTCCTGTGAAAATCCCGCGACAGCTCCTCCCAGAAGTCCTCCGGGGACAGAAAAACCCGGGCTCCCTGTCTCAGCAGACTGTTACAGCCGTCGCTTAATCTGTCCGTGATTCTGCCCGGAACCACATAGACCTCTTTTCCCTGCTCCAAGGCCATGTCCACCGTAATCAGCGTACCGCTTTTGTTTCTGGCCTCAACCACAACCACCGCATCCGCCAGACCGCTGACAATTCTGTTCCGCGGCGGGAAATTCCCCGGTCTGGGCTCCGTTCCCGGCGTATAAGAAGAAAGAAGGCCGCCCTGAGAGGAGAGCTGTATATACAGCCTGCGGTTCTCCCGGGGATAACAGATATCCACGCCGCAGCCTAACACCCCAAAGGAGGCTCCTCCCCTTTCCAGTGCCGCAGACTGGCAGATGCCATCGATCCCTCGTGCCATTCCGCTGATCACATTAACACCCCTCTCCCCCAGAAACCGTCCCAGCTCTCTGGCCACATAGCTTCCATATTCGGAGCAATCCCTGGCCCCGATCACCGCAGCGGAAGGGACGTCCTGTTTTGGCAGACTCCCCCGGTAAAATAACCCCAGAGGCGCGTCCGGAATATTACGAAGCCGCTCCGGGTATGTATCCTCACACCGACACACAAACCCAATGCCCTTCTCCCGCAGCTTCTCATACTCCTCCTGCACCTTCCACCCTTCTGTAAACTCCTTTGCCTTTTCATAGGTTTTTTCTCCCACCACTTTACTCCAAAGCTCCCCGGGAGCATGATACAGATTCCGGGCGCTTCCTCCGCATAAGTTCAAAAGCCTTTCTCCTCTTACGTTTCCAATTCCGGGCAGGCTGCACAGCCAAAGCATATAAGCCCGCTCCGTCTCGTCCTTTCCTTCCATTTCAATCCCCATCTGCATCCTCCCATCCCTTCCAACTGCCCTTTGCAGGGCAAAAAAAGGAAGCCTCTAAAATATGTGATTCCTCGATTGCTTCCCTCTCCTCCAAATCCGCAATGGTTCTTGCCACCCTTAAAATTCTGTGGTAAGCCCTTGCGCTGAGCCTTAAGCTTCGGTAAAGCTCCTCCATAAGTCTCTTTTCAGCAGTTCCCAGAGGACAATACCTGTCCATGTCCGCCGCCGAAATATCCCCATTAAACCGGCAGCCGCTTCCGGCAAACCGTTTCATCTGGCGTTTTCTTGCCCTCATCACCCGTTTTCTGATCTCCCTGCTGCTCTCTCCCTTTTGCTTTCCCTGGAGTCCTCCAATTTCCACCGGACGCAGCTCCACACAAAGGTCCATCCGGTCCAGTACAGGCCCGGAAATCCTTCCCAGGTATTTGTTTACCTGGAATTGGGTGCATTTACAGCGGTTTCTATCCGGATAATATCCACAGGGACAGGGATTCATGGCACAGACCAGCATAAAATTACTGGGATAGGAGAGATTTCCTCCCACTCTTGCGATCTGCACCCTTCGTTCCTCCAGCGGCTGGCGCAGGCCATCCAGCGCCTGTCTGCGAAACTCCGGCAGTTCATCCAAAAACAAGATACCCCTATGGGCCAGAGAAATGATTCCCGGTCTGGGAAGGAAGCTGCCGCCGATCAGGGCAGTGTGGGAAATGGTGTGATGGGGACTCTGAAAGGGTCTTTTTGTGACAAGAGCGCTTCCCTCCGGAAGCGTTCCCGCCACGCTGGAAATGGCAGTGGCCTCCAGGCTTTCCTCCAGCGTAAGCGGGGGAAGGATTCCCGGAAGCCTTTTTGCAATCATGGACTTTCCGGCTCCGGGAGGCCCCGTCATCAAAAGGTTATGGAAGCCGGCGGCCGCAATTTCAGCCGCCCGCTTTGCAGTCTCCTGCCCTGTCACCTCCGCAAAGTCCTCTTCCCCATCGTCCGCCCCTTCCCGGAAGATTTCCTTTAAATCCACCTGCGCTCTTGGCAGCAGCCGTTCCTTTTCTTCCTCGCTGCCTGCACCTTTCAGATAATCCAAAAGCTGCCTGATATGGCTGACTCCCCGGACCGCTATCCCCGGAATCACCGCTCCCTCTAAGGCGTTTGCCGCAGGAACCACACATTCTGAAATTCCTCTTCGGGCTGCTTCTCTCACAATGGGAAGCACACCCCGAACCTTCTTTACCTCTCCGTTCAGCCCAAGCTCCCCTAAAAAGAGCGTGTCTGCAATCAATTCTGCGGAACAGGGATTTTCCCTAAAAGCTCCCATGGACTGCAGGATTCCCACAGCTATGGGCAGGTCGAAGGCCGTTCCCTCCTTCCGGCAGTCTGCCGGGGACAAATTTACCGTGATATGGCTGGGCGGCAGGCGCAGACCCGCGTTTTTCAGCGCCACGCTCACCCGTTCTTTGGATTCCCGCACCTCGCCGCTTAAGGAACCCACAAGGGAAAAGCCCGGAAGCCCGGCTGCAATATCCACCTCCACACAGACGGGATAAGCCTGCACTCCATGCAGAGCGCCGGATTGAATCATGCTATACATTTTTCTCCTCCTTTGGAATATAAAATAGGATTGTAGAATGAAAAAATCTCAGAAAATAATGTGGAAATATAGTGATTATGTATGATTATGATAGAAAAACAGATGCGGCAAGGCAAGATGCAGGCCTGCCTTGCTTTTTAGACATCTTCCCCTAAAAGGGAACCCTTTAGCACTTCAAAGGACGCTGTCCTCCCTCCGTTTTCGGAAACAGGCACCAGTTCCTGGAAAACCACCGCCTCCAGCACATGCAAAAGGCGTATTTTTATCTGCCGCTGTTTGGCCGGCGGAAATTTCTCCACAATGCGCTCCACCACGCAGTCTGCGTTTCCAGCATGCAGAGAGGACAAAACCAAATGCCCTGTCTCAGCAGCATGAATGGCAAGCTCAATGATTTCCGTATCCTGCAGCTCCCCTATCAGGATCACGTCCGGGTCCTCCCGCAGAGCCGCCCTGAGGGCGCTTAGATAAGTATCGGAATCTGTTCCGATCTCCCTTTGATTTACCATGGCCATTTTGTGCTGATGAAGATATTCTATAGGCTCCTCCAGAGTGATCACATGCACCTGGCGGCTTTCGTTTATCTGGTCGACCAAAGCCGCCAGCGTGGTGGAAGCTCCGCTCCCGGCCGGTCCTGCCACCAGCACCATACCCTCTTTCTTTGCACAGAGGTCTGCCAGGCATTCCGGCGCTCCCAGTTCTTCCAGGGCAGGCACCTTGGCCCCCACCAGCCGGAAGGCCAAAGCTGCCGATCCCCTCTGCTTATACGCATTCACCCGAAAGCGCCCGCATCCTGAAATAGAAAAGGACAGGTCACATTCTCCATGCTCCTCAAAATATTCTCTCTGCTGCTGCGTCATGATATTCACCAGTACATCCAGTGTGTCTGCAGGCAGCACCTTCGGATAAGCCATGGAAACCAGTCCGCCGTCTATGCGCATTTTCGGTGGAATCCCCACTGTCAAATGTACATCGCTTGCCCCGGCCTCCTTAGCCGCCTTTAAAATTTCCTCTATCTCTGGCATCTTATGCTCTTCTCCTGTCTCTTTGGAATGACTCTGCCCAGCCTCTTAAATCTTCCTTACGGATTTATTATACCCCGGCTCTATCTGATTGACAAGCAAAAAGCGTCTCTCAGCTTCTGCAGTGCCTTTTTTTCGATTCTGGACACATAGCTGCGGGATATCCCCATCCTTTCGCCAATCTCATTCTGGGTAGCCTCCGGCCTTCCGTCCAGCCCATAGCGTAAAATCAATATCTCCCTTTCCCTGTCTGTGAGACATTCCTCTAACAGCACAAACAGCTTCCTGAGATTGCTGTGAAATTCCATGCTGTCAACGATATCCGGCTGCTGCTGTTCGATCACATCCACCAAATGTATCTCATTGCCCTCTTTATCCTGGCCAATGGGCTCAAATAAAGAAACCTCCCGGGAGGTTTTCTTTTTGCTGCGCAGCAGCATCAGCAGCTCATTGTCTATACAGCGGCAGGCGTAGGTGGCAAGCCGTCCCTTTCCCGCATCAAAGGTATCTACCGCTTTGATCAGTCCAATGCAGCCGATGGATATTAAATCCTCCATATCCTCGTCTACATTCTGATATTTTTTGGCAATGTGCGCCACCAGCCGAAGGTTTCGCTCTATCAGAATCTCCTTGGCCCGCCGGGCCTCTACGGGGGTGCCTTCCTGCAGCAGCCGGATATACTCGGCTTCTTCTCCTGAGGTTAAAGGTTTTTGAAATGTTTTCAAAATACCCCCCTGGATTTCTCTTTACAATAGTCTATGAAAAACCTCCGTCTCCGGTGCCTGTCACGAGAGCAAAAACTGCGCCATGCAGTAGTTGCTCAAATCCAGGCCTCTTTCCGTGAGAGCCAGCCTCCCCTCCTTCGTCTCCTCATCCTCCCGAAAGTAAAGCAGGCCGTCTTTTCTGTTTCTTTCAATGACAGGCCCATAAACCTTTTCCATGGACACGCCAAAGGTCCTTTCAAATGCAAGGGGACTGATTCCCCGTATCATACGCAGCCCCAGGAACACAAATTCCTCCATCTGTTCTGTGACAGAAAGGCTCTGCACCCCCTCCTTGCAGCCCAGAGGAGCCTCCAGATAGCGGTCCAGATCACGGCCGTTTTGAAACCGCACATTGTCCACCAGAGACGCCGCGCCAATCCCAAGCCCCAGATAATCCTCTCTCTGCCAGTACCCACAGTTATGACGGCAGGCATAGCCAGGCTTCGCATAATTGGATATCTCATACCTTTCATATCCGTGTTCTCTCAGAATGCGCCCCGTCTCCTCATACATCAGGCGCTCGCTGTCCTCATCCGGCAAGGGAAGCCGTCCCTCCTTTTGAAGGGATGCAAAAGGCGTTCCCTCCTCCACAATGAGACTGTAGGCCGAGATATGCTCAGGAGGATACTTCAGGGAAAGGACTTTTAAGAGAGTCTCCCTCCAAGAAGCGATGGTCTGGCCCGGAATGGCGCTCATAAGGTCCACACTCATATTGGAAAAGCCAGTCCTTCGTCCCGCCTCCCAGATGTTCAGAAAATCCGAAAAGCTGTGTATCCGTCCAAGGGCTGAAAGCTCTTTTTCATCTGCAGACTGTAAGCCAATGCTCAGCCTGTTGATTCCGGCCTCATAATAGGCGGCAAGTCTTTCCGCATCCGCCGTGCCGGGATTTACCTCCATAGTGATTTCCGCATCCTTAGACAGGCGAAAGCTCCCCCTTACAGTATCCATAAGCTCCTGTATCTTTTGGGGAGGCACCACAGAGGGCGTGCCCCCTCCCAGAAAAATACTGGTCACCGTCCTGTCTGTGTACTCTCCTGCCCTTTTTCTTGTCTCTGTCAGCAATGCCTCCATGTAGGCCTCTATCTGGGCCCGGGTTCCCGGGGCTGACAAAAAATCGCAGTACAGGCATTTTCTCACACAGAAGGGAATATGAAAATATAATTCCAGTTTTTTATTTTCTGTCATCCAGCTTCAACACGCTCATAAACGCCTTCTGGGGAATCTCCACGTTGCCAATCTGGCGCATGCGCTTTTTGCCTTCCTTCTGCTTCTCCAAAAGCTTCTTTTTCCGGGTGATGTCGCCGCCGTAGCATTTTGCCAAAACGTCCTTTCTCATGGCCTTTACCGTCTCTCTGGCTATGATCCTCCCGCCTACTGCAGCCTGAATGGGAATCTCAAAGAGATGCCTCGGAATTTCATCCTTCAGCTTCTCGCACATTTTCCGTCCTCTCTCATAGGCGGAATCCGCATGCACAATAAAGGACAGCGCATCCACCTCCTCACGGTTGATCAAAATATCCAGTTTTACCAGATTGGACTGCTCGTACCCCTTGATATCATAGTCGAAAGAAGCATATCCTCTGGAACGGGACTTCAACGCGTCAAAGAAATCATAGATAATTTCATTTAAGGGCAGCTCGTATTTTAGCAGTGCTCTGGTGCCCTCCACATACTCCATGCCGAGATATTTTCCTCTTCTCTCCTGGCACAGCTCCATAATGGAGCCGATAAACTCCGAGGTCACCATAATCTCCGCACTGACAATGGGCTCCTCCATATAAGCAATCTCCGACGGGTCAGGCAGGTTGGAGGGATTGGTCAGCTCTATCACCTCTCCGTTTGACTTGTGCACCTTGTAGATAACGCCCGGGGCAGTGGTCACCAGATCCAAATTGTATTCCCGCTCCAGACGCTCCTGGATGATTTCCAGATGCAAAAGTCCTAAAAAACCGCACCGGAAGCCAAAGCCCAGGGCTATGGAGGTCTCCGGCTCAAAGTTTAAGGAAGCGTCATTCAGCTTAAGCTTCTCCAGCGCGTCCCGCAGATCCGGATATTTTGCCCCATCCGCCGGATACATGCCGCAGTACACCATGGACTGCACCTTCTTATAGCCCGGAAGAGGCTCCGCACAGGGGCGGTTGTCATCGGTGACCGTATCTCCCACTGCGGTGTCCTTCACATTTTTGATGGAGGCCGTGATGTAGCCCACCATGCCGGCGCTCAGCTCGTCACAGGGAATAAACTGTCCCGCGCCAAAGTACCCCACCTCCACTACCTCCTGTTTTGCACCCGTGGCCATCATCCGTATCACAGTGCCCTTTTTGACAGTGCCCTCCATAATACGGCAAAAGATAATCACGCCCTTGTAGGAATCATAAAGGGAATCAAAAATCAGAGCCTTAAGAGGGTTGTCAGGGCTCCCCGACGGGGCCGGTATCTTCTTTACAATCTGCTCCAAAACCTCATCGATGCCCACGCCGTTTTTGGCGGAGATCAACGGAGCATCCTGGGCCTCAATGCCGATCACATCCTCTATCTCCTCAATCACCCGCTCCGGCTGTGCGCTGGGCAGATCAATCTTATTGATTACAGGAAACACATCCAGATCGTGATCCAGAGCCAGATACACATTCGCCAGAGTCTGGGCCTCAATGCCCTGGGCGGCGTCCACCACTAAAATGGCTCCGTCGCAGGCCGCCAGTGAACGGCTCACTTCATAATTAAAGTCAACATGCCCCGGGGTGTCGATGAGATTGAAAATATATTCCTCCCCATCCTTAGCCTTATAAACCGTACGCACCGCCTGGGCCTTTATAGTAATGCCCCTCTCTCTTTCCAGCTCCATATTGTCCAGGACCTGATCCTGCATCTCCCTGCTGGTAAGCAGTCCCGTCCTTTCGATAATTCTGTCCGCCAGGGTGGATTTCCCGTGGTCTATATGCGCCACAATGCAAAAATTCCGTATTTTGCTTTGATCTACTGCTGCCATTTGTATTCCTCTCCAACCGTTACAATTTGAGTTAGATTTTAACAGAATTTACAGGCATTGTCCAGTCTATTCAGGCGCAAGCAGACTGTCCGTCTGCTGCCTCGTCTGCCCGCTCAGCACCAGATCCAAAATGTGCGCCAGCGGATCACAGGCATTCATGGCCTCCTCCACCGTATTGTTCTGCGCCCCCAGCTCCACCAAAAGATAACGGGGCTTTAAGTGCATATTGTAGCGATAGCCCTTTAAATATATTTTTCTGGTAAGTCCCGGATAGTATTGAACCGCCGCCATCTGCATCTGAAAGGAAAAGGCAAGGTTTTCCTCCTGATTTTCATTATACAGATAAGAAATATTCCCCGTTTTCTTCGTCCTGCTAAGGCCGTTAAAAAACATGAAACGGGCGGTAGGTCTGCCATCCAAGTCCATGACCAGCCTGGTCTCCTCCGCCATCTGATCTCTATGTAAATCAATCACCACCTCAATAGAAGGATTTTCCGCAAGCACCTGCTCAATGGCCGGAAGGGCGTTGGAATAGGCGTCATCTCTGGTCTCCACATCATACTGCCCCTTATGGTGGAGCACCTGATATCCATACTGCTGTGTAAGAATGTCTGCCAGGCGGTCCCCCACCCCCACAATAGAGGTGCTCTCATCCCCAGGGACCGAATCCGCAAAGGTTTCCTGGGAATGAGTATGAAAGATCAGTATCTGCGGCCCTGCGCTTTCCTTTTCTATGCTCATGTCCTTTTCCAGAAGCTTTTTTGCGTCAAGCTGGTCGCTGCCCGCCATGGTATTGCTGTCAATGGTATAAAAATTCTGCACAAGACTCTCATAATCCTGAAGCATCTGGGAATCCACAGGGTTTTTAAGGGCATGGGGAATAAACTGCTGCCCCGTTTCCTGTTCTGCAAGGGCCTGGGACGCCTCCATGGCCGCTTCATTTTCCGCCCGAAGCAGTTCATCCAGCGACATTTCTGCGTCCTGTGTCTCTCCCCCTTCTTCCTCCGGCAGGGCTTCCCCTCCTGCCTGTCCTTCCCCCTCACCCGCCTCCAATTCTCCGCCATCCGCCATATCCCCGCTTCCCTCCCGGGACTCCGCCAGCAGAATTTCTTCCAGTGACAGGGATTCCTGCGTGCCGGGAATACTCTGGGTATCCCCGTAAAAACCGTATTCCTGAGCATAAAGGCAAAAGGGCATAAGGGAATTTACCTGTTTTTGAAAAATTCCCGAAGTATCACCGGCGTTTTCCTGCACAAAGGCAAACGCCGGTACAAACTGCCGGTACAATGCGTTTCCGATTTCTCTTCCCGCCATATGCAAAAGCTCCTCTCCCAGAGAAGCCTGCGTCTCCACATCCTGTCCTTCTTCCATATCTTTTCCAAAATCTCGTACCAGGGACAAAAGAAACAGGCACACGAAAGCCAGCCCCGCCAACCACACAGCGGGACTGGCTGCGTTTTTTCTTCCTTTTACGGCTCAGCACTCCCTTTCCTTAGAGCTGTTTTATATATATGCCGGATGAAAACATCCTATTCCTTCTCCAGTGCAATATTGATTCCCTCAGAAATGGTAAAGCTTACCCGCTTAATCACCGCATCGATATCCTTTCCCGTCATATACATATTATTCAGCTCCGCAAAGGCCAGGCGATGCTGCCCCATATATTTCAATCCGTCAAATTCACTGTCATCCCCCATAAGCTTCTCCAAAGCATCTCCCACTATGGTAGCCGCATCCACCACCGTGGGTACTCCAATGGCGATCACAGGGACTCCAAGGCTCTCCTGAGTCAGGGCGTTTCTGTGGTTGCCAACCCCTGAGCCGGGCTGTATCCCCGTGTTCGTAATCTGTATGGTTCTGTTAAGACGCCTTGTGCTGCGCGCTGCAAGAGCGTCTATCACAATCAGCACATCCGGCTTCGTCTCATGAATTACTCCTTTTATGATTTCAGCAGTTTCCATTCCCGTTTTGGCCATAACTCCAGGCTCAATGCTGCTGATGGTATTGATCCTGCTACAGTTATATGCCGCTTTTCCGTAGGTTTTTATAATATGCCTGGTCACAAAAAGATTGTCTACCACCTGGGGCCCTAAAGCATCCGCCGTAACCTCCCTGTTGCCTAATCCCACCACCAGCACGGACTGCTCTTTCTCCGAATCAGGTATCATTTCCTCAAGCTCCCTGGCCAGACATTCTGAGATTTCCCGGTGATAATCCTCATCCGGCTCCACAAGGGCAGGCGCCTCCATGGTCACATAGGTGCCGATGGGTTTTCCCATGGCCTTGGCCCCATTTTTCGTTTCTATCATGACCTTTGTGACCTGAATATCCTCCTCCTCCAAATAGTACTCCTCCACACGGACCCCCCGCAGCTCGCTGTCTGCCTCACTGATGCTCTCCCTGGCCTCCAGCGCCAGGTCTGTCCTTACCTGAAAATTCCCCATAAGCCTATCCTTTCGCTTTTTTTCATATTTTTTACAAAAATCAGGAAAATATGTATTGACAAACCCTCAAAAATTGACTACACTACAATAGTATGTTTACGTTAGTCCTCCGTGTCTGGCTAAAGTGAAACATTTTCAAACAAATTATATAATCTATACAAATGGAGGTGTATGACTTGGCTAACATTAAATCCGCAAAGAAGAGAATTTTAGTAAACCGCACAAACGCTGAGAGAAATAAAGCCATCAGATCCCGCGTCAGAACAGCGATCAAGAAGGTAAATGCCGTAGTTGCATCCGGCGATAAGGAAGCTGCAAAGGCAGAGCTTGCTGCTGCTACCAAAGTAATCGAAATGGCTGCCAGCAAGGGTGTTTACCACAAAAACAATGCGGCAAGAAAAGTTTCCAGCATCAGCAAGGCTGTAAATCAGATGGCTTAATTTTTTAACATATTGAGATTTCAAAACGCCTATACCGCGGTATAGGCGTTTTTTTCAGGCACTCAAAAGCGGCAGCAAGGCTTATGTCTTCTGCCGCTCTTTCATTCTTTTCATATCCTTCTTTTGTCTGCTACGCGCTATCTGCGTCTTCCGCCGCCGCCATGTCTGACGCCGCTGCTGCTTCGGTGTCCTCCCCCTCCGCCGCTTCGTCCGCCGCCAGAGCTGCTTGTCTGGATTCTGCGGGTCACCACATTCTTTCGAACAAACTCGTCTCTGCTGTCGTTCATCCGGGGCTTTCCTCCTTCCACAAAGGATGTGGCCGTTGTAGTGTCCTTCGCCTTCTCCTGTCTTAAATGAACCAGTGCGTAAATCAACGCCGCAGCCAGCGGAACCACCAAAATCACGCCCAAGGGAATGCTCACTCCCACTTTGTTTCCATACAGCCTGCAGGTTTCATCCACGTATGCCTTGTATCCTTCAAAGGGATTTTCCTCCACCTTCTCATAGACAGCATCCAGCACTCTGTCAATGTCCCGGGTGCTGAAGCTTTCGTACACCCTTCCACAGGTGGAAAGCCAGCTTCCCTCCTGTCCCTCGTACCAGTTATCCAAAAGCAGAATGCCATCCCCGTGTACTCTGTCATAGCCAAAAGCATTCTCATCATAAAAGTCATCGGCGATATTCATCATCTGGGTTTCCCAGTATCCGTTTTGCTCCACATCCTCCTTTATGGTCACCAGCACAATATCAATCTGATGCCTCCGCTCCGCCTTTGCAATCTGCTCTCTAAGCTGCTGCTCTTCCTCATCCGTCAGCACATCCGCATAATCAAAAACCCTTTCCTGAGGCGCCTCCTGATTTTTTCTGGGAGCCTTTGGAATCACCAGCCCGGCGATAAACAGCCCCGCCAGCACCACTGCCAGCACTAAAATCCCAATAAACCAAAAACGAAAATAATGTATGTATTGTCTGAGCGCCTCTTTCTTAATATCTTTATCCATTTTTCTTTTCTGCCGTCCCAAAACGGCATTCCCTCCTACATTTTAAAATGATAAAAGCCGATGCTTGCTACACCAGATATATAATGCCGTTTATCATGCCCAAAATCAGCGTCAGGCACAGCCACAAGGTCCCCGCATAGCTCCACACCTTTTTCTTTGAGATGGGGGCCGCGCCTACAATCTTGCCGTTTTGCCCGTTCACATAGAAGGGATAATCCTTATCCTGATACCGGTATATGTATTTCCACACAGGAAGCAGTCCATATCGGTTTTCCTCCCGCTTTACCTGAATGTTGTTCTTCCGCACCGTCACATGGCTGTAACCGGAATAGCTCTGTGACAGCATCTGTCCCACATCCTCATTCATCTTCTGCTTCGCACGGTTCTGGGCGATATCTGCGGTCATATTGTATTTTTCCGCATAAAATCCCGAGAGATACTCCGGCTTAAAGGGCATAAGCTCGCTGTAATTGTAGGGCTCCATCAGATCCATAACATCATCCGGCATATCTACGGAGGCATCCACCGGAATATTTTCAAAATCCGCATCCATATTTCGGAAAATATTATAATAGGAAGTTTCCGTATACTGCGTGTTTCCTGTTGTCCAGCTCTTCACACGAGTGCCCTCTGCACTGTAATCACAGTTTACGTCGTAATCAAAAAACCAAAAAGGAACATAAGTGCCCTGCATGCCGTTTAAACGCGCTTCGGAAAGAAAATCCGTGGGAGCAAACAGACATTTTTTAAACTTCTCCCGGATGGATTCCTTACACTTTTCTTTTCCAAAACGGAAGGGAATCATTATTTTTGGTTCGTACTCCCCTTCAATCCGTTGATCAAAAATCAGATAATTGTCACAGTAAGGACACTGTGATGCGCTGGTATGCTCCTGCACGGGCACTTCACCGCCGCAGTTTGGACAAATCTTCATGTCCTGATCCGGAAACTCTTTCTTTTCCTCACTGTTTTCACTCTCGCAGAATGGACAATACATCCCCTTTCTTTCAGGACTGTAAATCACATTGCCGCCGCAGTTTTTACATTTAAAAACCATATCGCACTCCCCTCTCTTATGTATCTATTGCTGCAGGTGTATAATTATTCATATGAGTAGTATTATAACAAAATTTTATTTTAGAAGCAATGAATATGTTATCCTATCCCTTCCAGATATTGCATGTTGCAATTTTCAAATTTTATATTATGATTTTTATGTAACATTTATGTAATATTTTTAACATATGTGAAACATTTGAAAGGAGACATTATGAGAAAACTTACACTGCTTACTGCAGCCCTATTGTCCACAGCTGCGCTGGGAAGCCAGACACTGACCGCACAGGCTGCCGGAAACGGCTGGAAAAATACTGTAATTTCCAAAAACGGAAACCGCATCGTGATTTCCTATCAGGAAAACTGTGACCTGTCCTCTCTGCTGGAGCAATGGAAGGATTGCTTCCCTTCTGTCAATCCCTCCCTTCCGGAAACCGATACGGATTTGCCGGGCAGCGACACAGACATCCCCGAAGCAGACCTGCCGGACAGCAATGGAGGCTCACCTGACGCCGGTCTGCCGGATGACGGCACAGACACACCTGATGCCAATCTGCCAGACAACGAGGCGGAAACGCCTGACACCAGTCTGCCAGGCAGTGGCACAGATTCCCCCGAAACGGACAAGCCAGGCAATGACATAGAATCTGAGGACAGCGAGAACCTCTCCTACGCAGAACAGGTAATCCGTCTTGTAAATGAAGAGCGTGCAAAGGAAGGCCTGTCTCCGCTGGCTATGGCGTTGGACGTTCAGGCGGCGGCCCAGGTGCGGGCTGAGGAAATCGTAACCTCCTTCTCTCACACCAGGCCCAACGGCAGCAGCTTCTCCACTGCTTTAAAGGAGCAGAATGTTTCCTATAGGGGCGCAGGAGAAAACATTGCCTGGGGACAGCGTTCTCCCGAGGAGGTGGTAAATGCCTGGATGAACAGCGCCGGGCACCGGGCCAATATCCTGAATGAAAGGTTTACTACTATCGGCGTTGGACATTATCAGAAGGGAAGCACTCACTATTGGGCCCAGCTGTTTACCTATTAAACAAGACAAAGCCGCCGCTATGGCATCATCCATGCGGCGGTAAGTACATAAACAGGGGCAAAAGGGGGTTCGATCACAAATCGCCAGAATTGTTTGTCATCTGCAGGAGTCTTAGTTGCTCCTGGAATCGGCAAGGTTGCGTTGTGAGAAAAAAATCCGCT